>NZ_RCWF01000012.1 GCF_003667345.1 Poseidonibacter antarcticus | reverse complement strand
ATTATATTCAGTTTATAAAGATTACTTTACAAACTTAAATTACATTGTTAAAGATCATCCATATTTGGTAACACTTGGTGTCACTTAAATTGGACGGGAATTATAGGGGGTTTTATTTGCTTTGTCAAGGGGATTTGCTAAATGTTCGCTTAAATTTGTTAATTTATGGGTTTACTCTATTCTTTGTATACATAACCTGTTTTACTTTCAAGTTGTATTGTTCTTTAATAAGAATATAGTTAAATATTTAATATAATACAATGCTATCAATAGTTTTATCAAATCTTTTTAATTTTATTTCTCTTGCATCCATAGTTTGTATAGAAATTTCACTTAATAGCATTACTATATATAAATCATCTTCTATTACATTTTGTAAATTACTATTACCAATTCCTGATGAAAATACATTTGGATTATCTTTATAAAGTATTGTAACTTCATCTGTAGTCATTATTGTTAGATTAGGATACTTATTAAGTGTATGTTTAATAATACTTGTATTTTCAGGATTTGTTACCATAATTTCAACATCTTGCCTTATATAGTACCTTCTAAAGATTGACTATCATACTCGTTAAATTGTGCTAACCACCTTAATCTTATAGCTTAAATAAAAACATCCCCAAATGATCCTTGAAGTTTTTCCTACTGCTCAGATATAAGATAAGTCATTGCTACATTTGAAAATAGTTCAGAATTAAGTACTTTTTGTTCTTCTATAAAATCACCATTAATTCATTGCTTAAATCTCTTTGCAAACAGTTTCGTATTATTTATTGTTAGTGTATTCTTTAATGTTTCAAATTGATAAGTAAAAATTTGTTTTGTTTTGCTACCAATTGAAACTAAGATACTTAAATGAATAGAAAAGCTTCCACTTTTTGTCTTTCTTTAAAACCAACACAAAACTAAGTAAGTATTTAAATATTTCAAATGGTGTTTTTACTTTTATTAATTTAGGTATAGCTACACTATCATCAATAAATTTACATATAAAATATTGTTTATTTCAGTATTTCTCTATGAACTTTGGAAAATAAACTCTATTATTAACTATTTTATATTTTGAGGAATTGTGAATCTTTGATTTATGCTTCTTTTGGAATGTAATTTTGTATAAACTCCTAATTTTTGAAAATATATCAATTGATATTTATTTAAATGTTTTTTTATGTAACAACTCATAAAAAATAGACATTACTGGTAAAAGAGGAACTGCTTAAATTGTACAAAGAAGGAAATATCAAAAGAAATATATTAGTGTCAAGTGCAATCCAAAAATGCACCAAAGTGCAGTGCAAAAGTGCACCACTTTGTAACACTTATTTATTAGAAATATCTAATAATCCTGCTTCCCTTTTTTGTTTCAATCTATAACTTTCACCTGTTACATTTATTAAATGTGAGTGATGAATTAATCTATCTAATATTGCTGTTGTTAATGCTTCATCGTTATTCAACGACCTCCTTCCATTTTGTAAATGATAAATTTGATGTTATTATTATTGATCCTAATTCATATTTCTTATTTACTATTTGGAAAAATAAATTAGCTTGTTCTTCATTAAATTTTACATATTCAAATTCATCTATAACTAACAGTTTTGGCATTCCTATAACTCTTTTAAAATAGTTATCAAGTTTATTTTGTGATTGTGCACTTTCAAGTTGTATAAATAAATCACTTGCAGATATAAACTTTGTTTTTATTCTCTTCTGTATTGCTGCATATGCTATTGCACTTGCCAAATGTGTTTTACCTACTCCACTTGGACCAAATAGTAAAATGTTTTTAAACTCATCTATAAATCTTAAAGTTAGAAGTTCATTTATTAGTGTTTTATCAACTGATGAAGATTTATAATCAAAGCTATCAATTGTTTTTATTTTTGGAAATCCTGCTATTTTTAAAAGCATTTCTTTACTTCTTTGTTCTCTTCCTATATTCTCAAACTCCAGTAATTTATACAAGTATTCACTATAAGACATTTTTTCTTTTGAGGCTATATCTGATAAGTGTTGATAGTGTTCTAAGATACCAGGAAGTTTAAACTTTAAACAATATTCATTAATTGATTCATGCAATAGCATATGATGCTCCTAACACTTTCTCATAATCTGAAATTGTTGTGTGATATTTTATATCTATATTCAGTTTTTCTAAATTTATACTGTTAATTATATGATTATCTTCTTGTTTATTTTTTACTTCTTTTACACTTGAGTAAAATGGCTGTAACAAATGTTTCTCTTCTTTAAACATATCAATAGGCTTTTTCTTTGTTGTATCATGTATTCTTGAATTTGCCATCTCTAACCAAGTAAATACTTTATTATTTAGTAAATCACAATTTATTTCTACTTGACTACCTTTTAAA
This sequence comes from Poseidonibacter antarcticus, assembly GCF_003667345.1. Lineage (NCBI taxonomy): Bacteria > Pseudomonadati > Campylobacterota > Epsilonproteobacteria > Campylobacterales > Arcobacteraceae > Poseidonibacter > Poseidonibacter antarcticus. The sequence goes on along the minus strand of NZ_RCWF01000012.1, from coordinate 75,142 downwards.
GCAGCTTTAAGTGGCACATGGAAGTTACGTTTTAAATAAAGATTAAATCTTTCTACTTTTCCTTTGGTTTGTGTACGATAAACTTTACATAATTTTGGTATGAAATTATCTTTTGCAAATTCTAAAAATTCATTATTAAATCCATGTTGATTCTTACCATATTTATCTCTTTGTATTACTACAGATTTTAAATTATCATATAGAAGTGTTTGAGGAACTCCTCCAAAGTATTCAAAGGCTTTTATGTGACAATCTTGCCATGTATCTTGTCTCATATTATCTGTAAAGTATACAAATGCCATTCTACTAAAACCAAGTACCATAACAAAGCCATAAATTGGATTCTTCCCTGTTCTTATAAATGTCCAATCTACTTGTGCTTGATAAGAGGGCTTAGTTTCAAATCTAATCACTTCTTCTGGAATGGGGTTTATTTTTAATGAGCTTAAAAATGTTTGTAGTATTCTTATTTTACCATCATATCTATACTTCTTTATCTCTTCATATATTACACTTGATGGAATATTATCTGGTAAAGCTTGTTGTACTCTGGAAATTATATATTCTTTATATGGATCTAATTTTGATTTATACTGAATATTTTTATAAGGTTTTAATTCATTTTCTTTTAATCGTTTTGAAACTGTTCTTCTATTTAATCCAACTATTTTTGATATAGCTCTTATACTATATCCTCTTTTATGTAAAGTATGTATCACGGTAAATTCCTCTTTATCAATCATACTAACTCCAAATTTCTTATTTAGAGTTTATTGTATTTATTTTTTATTAATAAAGTGGTGCACTTTTTTTGGTTTTCCTAATTAGAAGAATAATTCTTATACTATTGAAGTAATTTGTATTTAAACTAAATTCAAAAGTTATCTTTTTCATATGATTAAATCTTCTCAATATAGAAACCTTATCTTCTATTTCTTTTGCATTTTCATATTTTTTAATGTTCTATAAATAGTACTTCTTTCTACATTATATTCTTTTGCTAGGGCTATTACTGAAATATTGTTTTGTTTCTTTTTATAAATCTCTTTAGCCTCTTTTATAGATAATTTTCTTTGTCCACATGATGCACATGATTTAGTATTCCCAGTAACTATATTAATATATGAAACATATACTGCTTTATGACATTTTAAACATTTACATTTCCAAATAGCATGAGTATTTTTATTTTCAATAAACCTCAGAGGTAAAATACTATTATATATAACACCTCTTATATCTATTCTTTTACTCATTTTAATCCTTTGAGTATTAAATTAATTCATATTCCATAATCTTGAAGTGCTACTAGAGTATCATCAATACTTTTACATCATTTTTTGTAAATTCTCTCATAACAATCTTATAAATTCCATTTTCATTAATTGCTTGAGCTTTTGATTCTTCTAATTCCATAAATGTATATTCTCCTGTTTATTTCTTTATGGTTACTAATTGAAATTCTTTTAGTATTAGTCTATGAACTTTTATTCTTATGCCCTCTTTTACAGATGTTGGTAAACATATTCTATTCTTAGCTATTTTTATATTTTAAGAAAATGCAAAAAGCTGATGAGTATTTATTTTTAAATGCACTTTTAAATAGATTCTTATCTTTAAAAAAAATATACCAAGTGTATTATCTAAATCTCTAAAAGACATTTGTAAAGTTTTACTTATACATTTATTTAACACCTCCTCTTCCCTCTTTTTTATTTACATATTTGTATTATATTAAAAAATAAAGTGATGAAAAAACCATATAGCTATCAGATTACAAAAAATCTAAATATAAAGCTCCAATCATGATTCTTTACAAAAACATTTTTTTAAAGAAGAAATATTCTGAGTACAGTATTTGCCAAACACATTTAGAAAATATATTAGAAACTAAGTTTGATAGTATTCATTCTATTAATAAAAACAAATGTATTTCTACTGGTTTTATTTAAATCAATTCTTTTATCAGTAATAAACTTATAAAAGAATTTACTATTTAATAAATTATATTAAGAACCGAAGACACTTTCATTTTCATAGACAATTCTAATTAATTAAAAAGTATTCGTTCTAGAACGAATACTTTTTAATATTTTTATATTACATATCATATAATACTTGATATGTAATTATTATTATGGTAAAATATAAAAATAAGAATTACTCGTTCTAGAACGAATAAAGGAAACATATGGACAAAAATATATTAGGTGAAGTATATGGTGTTACAGTTCAAAAAGGTGGAGTTGGTAAATCAACGTTCTCTCAAGCTCTTGCATATTCATTTGCAAAACAAGGCTATAAAACTGTATTGGTAGATTTAGATCCTCAAGCAACATTAACTGGAGCATTTTTCGGATACTCATATGGAGCATTTTCACAAACTGAAGATAATGGTTCAATTGAATATGATATTAGTAATGTAACTAATATTTTTAGAGATACTGAAGTTGAACCAATAATTATAAAAACTACAAAACATATAATAAATCCTAATAAAGGGAAAATGTTACAACCTCATTATTTAGAAGAAGAAATGGAAATAGATTTTTATCCTTCTAATTACCAATTATTATCAGCTACAGAATCAGATGATTTCACTAGAGATACTAAAATACAATTATTATACAAATTTATAAATTCATTAAAAAGTAAATATGATAAAATTGTCATAGATTCTCCTCCTTCATTTGGAATTATTACAACATCTATTCTAAAATCTGCAAAAGCAATATTAATTCCAATTCCAACTAAAAATGTTGATACAGATGGTATGGTAGGTTTTTTTAGAACACTAGATAAAATATATTTAACTGAAAATTTAAAAGATCTTTCAAAAATAGTTTTAATTCCAAATATGTTTGATAAAAGAGTTACTGATGCAAAAGAGACTCTTTCAGAAATAAAAAGAATCCCTAACCTACTTCATGAAACTAAAAATTTAAGAAAATTAACTTGTAAAGTTATGGATCCTTTCCCACAAAAAGCTTGTATTCAAGAAGCCCCTAGTTTCAAATTATTTTTGGCTCCTTATATTATGGATTTCCAAAGATCACAAAATCAAGACCTAATTTTAAAAATTGATAATATTGCAAAAGAATTATCAAATAGCTAACATCTAAAAAGGATTATATTTATGGCAAAGGCTAAACCGCAAAGAACTACATCTATTGATAATACTATAGAACAATTAAAAACTGAACAAGAAATTGTTTTAAAAAATTCTACAGAAATAGTTCTAGTAGAAATCTCTAAAATTAAAGAGTTAACTTTAAAAAGTGATATTTTAATGCATAATAGGATCTCTTATTCAAAATCGAAATTACTTGAACTTGCAGAAAACATTGCAAATTTAGCAAAAGAAGATACTGGTATATTAGGTACTGGTTTACTAAACCCTATTATGCTAAGAAATAACAATGGTATTCTAGAAAGAATTCATGGTGAAAATAGAATAAGAGCTATAAAATTAAATGGTGCTACTACAGTTCCTGCAATTATATTAGAAAATGTCTCAGATGAATTAGCAAGATTTATGAGATCAAGTGAAAATTTAAACAGAGAAGACTTAAATGTATATGATGAAACTTTATCTATTTTAGAGCATATTCAATTAGCTTGTAATTTTGAAAGTATTGAAAAAGTTAAAATATTTATTAATAAAGTTAAAAATTTTAAAGCAGGTAAAACAACTTTAAATGATATTGAAAAAAAATTACTTATTCAAGTAAGTAATGTATTTGAAAAAATAGGGCGATTTGACATTATTACTTTTGTAGATAGATTATCTGTGTTAAAACTTAATCCACTAATTAAACAAGCATTAGTAGATGATTTAATTAGTTATACTCAAGCAAAAGTAATTAAATCAAAATTAAATTCAAATGATGAAATAATTAAAATTTTGGAAATGTTAAAACATAAAAAAATTTCTGCTAATGATTTAAGAAAATATATTGATAATCTAAAAAATTCTTCGATTCCTAAAGAAATAGATACTTCAATAAATTTATTGAATTCTATAATTAAACAATCAAAATCTATTACAAAGCAAAAATATTTGAAATTAAACAATGATGATAAATTATTTGTTGATGATAAGTTTAGAGAAATTCAAAAAATATATAATCAAATAGAAAATAAGATTAATAAATAAAATCATTCTTCATTTCTCAGATTGTATGTTATGACATATAATCTGAGAAAAAATAAATTATAGAAATTCTGCGTAAAAGTTCTCATAATATATGCTATAACATATATTATGAGAACTTTAAAAAATCAACATATATATAGTTGTTTAATTCTCAAATTGTATGTTATGACATATAATTTGAGAACTTTTATACTTTATTGGGTTCTGATATTACTAAGTTAGCATTTTTTAATATTTAAGTACGTTAATTTGAATAAATATATGATTAATAGTTTAATTATAAGCTAGTTTTATTTACTCTCTCTGTAGAGAGTTTATAATCTTTTTATAGAGTTTTTTATAAAGGGTTTATATGAAACCCTGCAAGCACTATACTATAGGGCTTTAAAGTAGTTTGCTTACATAAGATTTGCGAAATAGTGAATCTCAAAATAGATGTTATAACTTATATTTTGAGATTTTTTACATCTCATATCATATGTTAAACATATAATATGAGAACTTTTAAATGATTATGTTTTCCTTTACAGAAACCTTCGCAAGCTCTATTATTAAAACGATTTTACTTATTTACAATTTTATGAATCTTTTTTAGAAATATATTTTTAAATTAATTTATTAGAATCTTCATTTCATCCTCTTTACCAGATTATCTGCTATTTTCATATGTATTAAGTGTTTGATTAGTCTTAATGTCTTTATTATTGCTTTTATTGCACCTGTTGCATTAATTCTATTTTTAAATTGTTTTGAATTTACTTTTATCTTCAGGTTATATATATTATTTGTATAACATTCTATTTATTAAGTAGCTGGTTTAATAAACTATAATAGTTCTCATAATATATGCTATAACATATATATAGTTGTTTAATTCTCAAATTGTATGTTATGACATATAATTTGAGAACTTTTATACTTTATTGGGTTCTAATATTACTAAGTTAGCATTTTTTAATATTTAAGTACGTTAATTTGAATAAATATATGATTAATAGTTTAATTATAAGCTAGTTTTATTTACTCTCTCTGTAGAGAGTTTATAATCTTTTTATAGAGTTTTTTATAAAGGGTTTATATGAAACCCTGCAAGCACTATACTATAGGGCTTTAAAGTAGTTTGCTTACATAAGATTTGCGAAATAGTGAATCTCAAAATAGATGTTATAACTTATATTTTGAGATTTTTTACATCTCATATCATATGTTAAACATATAATATGAGAACTTTTAAATGATTAATTAAATTAAATACTTTTTAGTTGATTATATTTTATTGAATACTAATAAAATAGTAAAAAATTCTCAATTTGTATGTTATAACATCTATTATGAGAACTTTTTAAAATGAAATTGTTGATAATTATAAGAATTCTCAATTTGTATGCTATAACATATAATATGAGAACTTTTATAATTTAGAAATTTATATTATGTCATTTAAAAGAAGTATTAACATAAAATTTGAGAACTTATTTGATAAATAACATAAAATATGAGAAAATTAAGGATTAAATAGTTATTATTATTTCTAAAATTCATTTAATTGGAATAATCGTGGATAGAAAAATTAAACCTACAAAACAGCAGCTATTTAATGAAGAACAAAAAAAATTGCTAAAAAACAGAAAAGTAGTGCAATTAAATAAATTTATTAAAGGTGATGTCTCTGCTTTTAGTGTTAATGATCTTAAGATATTTAAACTTATCATTTCTAAAGTAGATAGTAAAGAATCATTATTTAAAGATTTTTATGAAATTACAACAGATGAGATTAAGGCATTAAATATAAATGAAAAACATTTGTATAGCGAAACACGAAAAACACTTAAAAGACTTGCTAATATATATATTACATTTGATGATGGAGATTCATTTAGAGAAGTAGGTCTTATTAGAAATGATTTTAAATTCGAAAAATATACTAAAAAAGTATTAATAAATTTTAATAGAGATATGGATGAGTACTTAATAAATCTTAAAAAGAATTTTTTCATGTATGATTTGATTGATATTGTTAATTTTAAATTTAAACATACTATTAAGTTCTATGAATATATTAAGTCTCAATCTTTGAATGTAATTAAACTTAAAATTGAAACTATAAAAGGTATTCTAGATTTAAAAAATAAATATTCAAGATATACAAATTTCAGAACGGATGTATTAGAGATAATATTAGAAGAAATAAATGAAAGCTCAAATACTTTATATATTTCATATACAGAAGAAAGAGTAGGGCCTAAGGTTGAATATATAATTTTTCATGTTAAAAGAATTAAAAGTGATTTATTTCTTAAAGATAATAAAAGTAAGTATTCATATTTAATTGGAAAAGAGTGTGAATATCTAAATAAATTTTATATATTAGAAAAAGTTAATACCGATAAAAATATTATAATTCTAAAAGAGTTACTAGCTAATAATTTTACAAATATTGTTAAAGATAATGAGGATGGAATTAAAGAAACTTTAAAAGAATTATTTAAAGATGAATTTATTGAGTCGTCTTCCCTAGATGGAGAACAAGATGAAGTACAAAGATTATTAAAAGTAAAAGATTTTAGAAAATTTAGAGAACAAGTTATTAAACAATATAGAGGAAAACAGTTAGGAAATAATTTACCTGGGTTTGACAAAGAAAATATTATATCAATTCAAGAAGAAACAGGTTATTTAATTAATAGTACAACTGGAGTAATAATTAAAAAAGAAGAAAGTTTAATTATTTGGAGATATTTATATAAAAATAGAGATTTAGTTGGAAAAATACAAAAAGAAGATCTAACTAAAGAATATATAAATAAGATATTCTTTATTAATAAAAAGAATGAATTTGGAGATAATGAGATATTTAAATATATGGTTACTGATATAAAAGAGGAAAAAGATGATAGTGGAGAAATTAAATATAGATTACATATACAAAATTTAAATGATCCACTTCAAGAAATTGAGAAATCAAAATCACTCTTATCAATTGAACAATTAAAAATATATATTGAAGAAAATAGTAAATTAGATAAATAATAAAAGTATTCGTTTTAGAACGAATACTTTTTATAAAAAGGTAAAGACTTGGATATTGCACATTCAGTAAGTATTGAAAAAACAGTTTTAAGCTCTATTATATTTAGACCTGATGAAATATATACAATATCAGGAATTTTAGGTGTTGAAGATTTTTATTTAAAAGTACATCAAGATATTTATAAAGTAATGTTAGATTTACATTATGAAGAGATGCCAATAGATGAAGAATTTATTAGAAAAAGAGGGGTAGGGAAGTTATTTACTGATGATAATTTAATAGAAATATTAAGTGTTAATCCTATTACTAATATTGAAGCATATTGTTTTGAAATTAAAGAAGACTCTAAAATAAGAAAAATACAAAACTTATCTAAGAAAATACCAAGATATATTGAAGAAAATCCTAAAAGCGATGATATCCTATATATCTTGCAAAAAAATATTGAAGATATAGAAAATCAAAATAATGAAAATGTTTTAACATCAAAAGACTTAATATCTATCGTAGTTAAAGACATGGAACTTGCTGCTTCAAATGGTTCAAGAATTATAGGACAATCCTCAGGCTTAAAAGCATTAGATAAAATTATTGGAGCATTCGAAGATGGAGATTTAATTGTAATTGCTGCAAGACCATCAATGGGAAAATCAAGTATTATTTCTACTTTATCAATACAATCATTATTAGATAAAAGAGGGGTATTAATTGAATCATTAGAAATGCCAGCTAAAAAAATTATGACCAGATTAATTGCAACAAGAGCTGGAGAAAGTCTAAATGATTTAAAAAAAGGTTTAGTTAAAAATAAAGAAAAGTTTCAAGAAGCAATAGATTTTTTTGACACATCTGATTTAATTATTCATGATAAATCGTATCCAACTTTAACAGAATTACAAAGTAGAATTAAATCTACTTTAAGAAAGAACCCTAATATAAAAAATATCTTTGTTGATCATACTGGAAAAGTACAATTGTTAGGTAAAACAAGAGAAGATATAGAAATAGGGCAAATTTCAGCAATGCTAAAAAAAATCGCAAGAGATTATAATATAAGAGTTTTTTTACTTCAACAGCTAAACAGGGGTCTTGAAACAAGAGAAAATAAAAGACCAAAGTTAAGTGATTTAAAAAATTCTGGAAATATTGAAGAAGATGCTGATATAGTTCTTGGCTTATATAGAGAATCTTATTATAAAAAGAATAAAGAAGATAATTCATCAATGTATAAAAAAGTACAAGAATCAGCAGAAATTATAATCCTAAAAAATAGAGATGGAGAAACAGGAACTGCACATGTTGGTTTTGAAGGTAAGTATGTGAGATTTGTTGAAAAAGAAGCTACTGAACCAATAGTAATTGAATTTGAGTAATATAAATAAAAAAACTGAAAGTTTTCAATAATCCGTGAAATTGGTAAAATATTGGTGGAAAAGAGGGGAGCTTTGATCTTACTAATTAAATAACTTATAGAAGTTCTAATTGTGGAATAAATGGATTTTATTTGACACAAGACTTAACAAATAATTGTAAAATAGCTATGCTTTTAAAATCATGAAAATTAAATATATAGATGTGCTTAACAAATATTAATATATTACATAAACTAAGAAAGAGTAATTCATTATTTTTCCTAGTTTGATTATTAGTTTTTTCTAAATTAGTTTATATTTTTTTATTGTTACTATCTTTTGTAATGATAGTAACAATCATATCAGCAATAATTTATTTTAGAAAGAAATGTAAACCTTCTAAAATCTTAATGTGTAGATTAACAAATACAACGATAGAATTTAGTATTTCTATAAAAGAAGTTTTTATTGTCTGATATATCAATGATAATTCAATTTACTTTATTAACCTAATTTCTTGATCATTTGGTATATAGGCAGGTTAAAACATTGTTTTATGCATGCTTTAATTGAAATATTGAATACACCCTATAGAGATTATTTTTTATTTAATATCTTAGTATAATTTAAAACAAAATCTATAGATTTCTCGATGTTTAATGCAATTCTTCCTATTATCATACTAGGAACTTTTTATTTTTAACTACATTTTTTATTATTCCCCTCCCTTCTTTATATTTCTTAGAAAATAACTACATCATGAGAATAAGATTTAAAAAAAAATATATAATTTGTCAGAAACTATCTTTGAAATTTTTTATGTGTTAATGTTAATAAATAGATGAAGGTCGATCATTTTCTATTTAATTTCAAGGTCTTGATATAAAAAGGCTAAAAGGAAATTCTTCTTTCATTGGTTTTTTAATTATATGATAGATGGTTAATAGGTAATTACTAGTATAAATATATCTTTAAATATTTATACTAGTAATTATCTTATTTCAATAACAAGCTTTTAGTACATCTCCTAGTGTAGAACTATCTCATAAGTTTTCTATTAATACATTAAAAAAGTTATAGTAAAGATTTAATAATTCTTATAAATTCTTTTTTTTTGCGATTTTTTTGCGAATTTTTTAAAGTAAAGTTTCCATAGTTAAAAGGTAACTTTTACATTAAACAACAATTTGATGATTTTTAATTTTGTTGTAGATCTTAAATATAAGGATATTTATGAAACATAATATCTTAGTAAAAGATAAAAATAGAGAACGTTCTTGTTGTGAAGAAAAACATTTAATGGATTCATTATCTGTTAGTGCAGATTTGGTTCCAAAAGGTTGTCATAATGGTGCTTGTGGAATTTGTAAAATCAAAGTACATAAAGGTAATTACACAAAACTAAAAATGAATAGAAAACATATTACAGAAGATGAAGAAATGAACGATATTGTTCTAGCATGTAGAAGTTTTCCAAGAAGTGATATGGAAATTGCATTTATAAAAAAACCTAAATCAAATATATATACACTTGGAAGTTAAAATTATAAAGTAAGGAGTTAAGATGGGAATTATGAGACTAGGTCATATTGATATCAATGTTTTAGATATTGAAGAATCAAGAAATTATTATGAAGAAATAATGGGATTAACAGTTACACGAGAAGATGAAGATGGTACTCTATACCTAAAATGCTGGGATGAGTGGGATAAATATAGTTTAGTTTTAAGACCATCAGAAGAAGCTACTTTTAATAGAATGGCATATAAAGTGAAAGATGATGCTGATTTAGATGTTTTAAAAGAAAGAATAGAAAAATATGGTATTAAAACAAAATTTTTAGAAGCAGAAATTGTTGCAAATTGTGGAAGAGTATTATCTTTTATTTTACCGAGTGGTCATGAGATGCAGTTATATGCATACAAAGATTTTCTTGGAAAAGAAGTAGGAACTACAAATCCTGCACCATGGCCTTTTAAAGGAAAAGGAATTAAAGCACATTGGATTGACCATACTTTATTAATGACACAAGGACCAGAATCTTTAATGGAAGTGACTAAGTTCTTTATAGAAGTATTTGATTTTACTCTAGCAGAGCAAGTATGTGTAGGACCAGAAGGTTCAATCCAAGCTGCAACATGGCTTACGTGTTCGTCAACTCCTCATGATATTGCTTTTGTTGCAGGTGCAGAAGTTGGGATGCATCACTTTGCATTCTTCTTAGATGGATGGAATGATATTTTAAGAGCTGCTGATGTTATGGGTATGCATAATGTGAAAATTGATGTAACACCACAAAGACATGGAATTACTAGAGGTGAAACAATTTATTTCTTTGATCCATCAGGACATAGACTTGAAACTTTTGCAGGACTTGGTTATTTAGCTCAACCAGATATGCCAACTATCACATGGACTGAAGATGAGTTATGGAGAGGTATTTTCTATCACACAGGAATAGAAAATAGTTCATTTACTACTGCATATACATTGAATGCGTATAAATAATGAATACTTTAGTAGTTAAAGAAAAATCTATATCAAGACAAGCTTCAATGGAAATTTGTCTTCTTGCAGTTCAAAAAGCAGAAGAATTAAAAATTGCCATAAATGTAAGTGTTGTTGATAATAAAGGTTTAGAAATGGCATTTTTAAGAATGGAAGATTCTTTTATACATTCAATTAATATTGCAAAAGATAAAGCTTATACTAGTGCTAGTTTTGGATTTCCATCAAATCAATGGATAGAAATCTTTAAAGAGAATCCTCATTTAGAACAAGGATTTTCTAATAGAGATAGATTAATACCTTTTGGTGGAGGTCTTGTAATTTTTGATGATGATGTAAAAATTGGAGCTATTGGTGTTTCAGGTGGAACAGAAGATGAAGATATTATTTGTGCAAAATATGCGATTGAAAAGATAGGATTAAAATAATGAAAAAAGTACAACACTATATTAATGGAAAATTTATGGACTCACAATGTGGTGAGTTTTTTGATAATTATAACCCAGCAACTGCTGAACTTATTTCTAAAGTAGCTTTAGGGAGAGAGCCTGAAGTAAATGCTGCAATAGCAGCTGCGAAGGCTGCTCTTACAGGTGAGTGGGGTCAAATGAAGCTAAATGATAGAATAGCTATGATGTATGAAATAGCAAATGAGATAGATAGAAGATTTGATGATTTTTTAGAAGCAGAATGTTTAGATACAGGAAAACCATACTCAATTGCTAGACATATTGATATTCCAAGGGGAGCTGCAAATTTCAAAGTATTTGCGGATACGATGAAAAGTGTTGCAGATGAAGCTTATAGATCTGATACTCCTGATGGTAAAAAAATGCTTAATTATTCTATGAGAAAACCTAAAGGTGTAATTGGAGTTATTTCTCCTTGGAATTTACCTTTATTACTTATGACATGGAAAGTTGGTCCTGCTATGGCTTGTGGAAATACAGTTGTAGTAAAACCATCTCAAGTAACTCCAACTACAACATCTCTTTTAGGTGAGGTTATGAGTAAAGTTGGAGTTCCAGCTGGGGCTTATAATGTTGTTCAAGGAAAAGGTTCAATTACTGGAAATTTAATTACTGCTCATAAAGATATTGATGCAATCACATTTACAGGTGAGACAAAAACAGGTGAAATGATTATGGATGCTTGTTCTAAAGGAGTTAGAGATGTTTCCTTAGAATTAGGTGGAAAAAATCCAGCTATTATTTTTGCAGATTGTGACATGGAAAAAGCAATTTCTGAGACAGCAAGATCAGTATTTGCAAACTCAGGACAAGTTTGTTTAGGAACTGAAAGAGTTTATGTAGAAAGACCAATTTTTGATGAATTTGTAAATAGATTAAAAGAAGCTGGTTCTAAATTAAAAGTTGGTGTTCAAAATGATGAATCTGTTGATATGGGACCTGTTGTAAGTGCTGTGCATAGAGATAAAGTTTTAGATTTTTATAATATTGCAAAAAAAGAGGGTGCAAATGTTATTTTAGGTGGAGGTGCTCCTAAAATGGATGGTAAATTAGCAAATGGATTCTTTGTTGAACCTACTATTTGGACAGGACTTCCTGAAACTGCAACTGTTGTAAAAGAAGAAGTATTTGGACCTTGTTGTCATATTGCTCCTTTTGATACAGAAGACGAAGTTATAAAAATGGCGAATGATACAAAATATGGATTGGCTTCTACAATATTTACAGAAAATTTAGATAGAGCTCATAGAGTTGCATCACAAATTGATACAGGGATTGTATGGGTTAATTCATGGTTCTTAAGAGATTTAAGAACACCATTTGGTGGAATGAAAGGCTCAGGAATTGGTAGAGAAGGTGGACATCATTCACTTGAATTCTACACAGAACTTAAAAATGTTTGTATAAAAATGTAATGATTGAAGGATAATTTTATGGCAATGACAAATGAAAAAATAGAAAAATATGGAAATGAATTATATGAAGCTTTAAAAGGCAATTATTCAATTGAACCAATTTCTTCAAGAGAAACTGATTCAACAATTGAAGATGCATATGCAATTCAGCATCATCTTTTAGCAAGAAGAATGAAAGATGATGGATCAAAAATAATTGGTAAAAAAATAGGTGTAACATCAAAAGTTGTAATGGATATGTTAGGTGTTCATCAACCAGACTTTGGTTACCTTTTATCTGACATGATTTATTCTGATGGAGATGAAATTAATGTAAGTGATGAAATGATTCAGCCAAAAGCTGAAGGTGAAATAGCTTTTGTTTTAAAAGAGGATTTACAAGGTCCAGGAGTTACAACTGCTGACGTTTTAAAAGCAACAAAATTTGTAATGCCTTGTTTTGAAATTGTTGATTCAAGAATTAATGATTGGAAAATAAAAATTCAAGATACAGTTGCCGATAACGCTTCTTGTGGATATATTGTATTTGGTGGAAATGCAGTTGATCCAAGAGATGTAGATTTAACAACTTGTGGAATTACTTTAGAATGCAATGGTGAATTATTACATACAGGAGCAGGTGCAGCAGCACTTGGGAGTCCTGTAAATGCTGTTGTTTGGCTTGCGAATAAATTAGGTGAATTTGGTGTTGGATTAAAAGCTGGAGAGGTTATATTGTCAGGTGCTTTATGCGCAATGGTAACTATCAAAGCAGGTGATAATATGACTATAAATATTGGTGGAATTGGTTCTGCTTCTTGTAGATTTGTATAAAAAGGATTACAGATGGAAAAAATAAATTGTGCATTAATTGGATCTGGGAATATTGGAACAGATTTAATGTTTAAATTACAAAGAAGTGAAATTTTAAATCCACTATGGATGGTAGGAATTGATCCTGATTCTGATGGATTAAAAAAAGCTGAAGAAGCAGGAATGAAAACTACTTATGAGGGAGTTGATGGATTATTACCTTTTATAAAAGAAGATGGTGTAAAAATTGCATTTGATGCAACTTCAGCATATGTTCATGGAGAAAATAATAGAAAATTAGCTGAACTTGGAGTAAAAGTTATTGATTTAACACCAGCTGCTATTGGACCATTTTGTGTGCCATCTGTTAATATGGAAGAGTTATTAGAAAAAGATGCTCAAAATGTGAATATGGTAACTTGTGGTGGTCAAGCTACTATTCCTATGATTGCTGCAGTTTCAAGAGTTCAAGAAGTCGAATATGCAGAGATTATTGCAACAGCTGCATCAAAATCGGCAGGACCAGGAACTAGAGCAAATATTGATGAGTTTACAGAAACTACAAAACTTGGAATTGAAGTTGTAGGGGGTGCTAAGAAAGGTAAGGCAATTATTATTCTAAACCCTGCTGAGCCACCACTTATGATGAGAGATACAATTCATTGTCAAACTAGTGAAGCGCCAGATGAAGAAGCTATAACAGAATCTGTACATAAAATGCTTAAAGAGGTTCAACAATTCGTTCCTGGATATAAACTTAAAAATGGACCAGTTTTTGATGGAAATAAAATTTCAATTTGGTTAGAGGTTGAAGGTTTAGGTGATTATTTACCAAAATATGCAGGTAACCTTGACATTATAACAGCAGCTGCTACTAATATTGCAGAACAAATGGCTGAAAAAATTAAAGCAGGAGTTTAAAGATGGATTTAAAAGGTAAAAAAATTACAATACATGATATGTCTTTAAGAGATGGAATGCATTCAGTTAGACATCAGTTTACACTTGATCAAATGACTGCAATGTCAACTGCAATGGATAAAGCTGGCGTTCCTATGATTGAAGTAACTCATGGAGATGGTCTTGGTGGAAGTTCATTAAATTATGGATATGGCTTACATACAGATGAAGAGTGGTTAGATGCAGTTGTTCCAAATATGACTCAAGCTAAGATTTCAGCACTTTTACTTCCTGGAATTGGAATAGTAAAAGATTTAGAACGTGCTGTAGAACATGGAATTACAACAGTTAGAGTTGCAACACATTGTACTGAAGCTGATTGTTCAGCACAACATATAAAAGCAGCAGTAAAAATGAAACTTGATACTGTTGGTTTTTTAATGATGGCACACATGGTTGATGAAAAAAGAATAGTAGAAGAAGCTAGAAAAATGGTTTCTTATGGAGCTAATTGTATTTATGCAACTGATTCAGCAGGTTATTTACTTCCTGATATGGTAAGTGCAAGAATTAAAGCTCTTAAAAAAGAGTTTGGAAATGAAATTGAGATTGGATTCCATGGTCATAATAATATGTCTATGGGTGTATCTAATTCATTGGCTGCAATAGAAGCAGGGGCAACTAGAATTGATGCAAGCTTAGCAGGATTTGGAGCAGGTTCTGGAAATACTGCAACAGAAGTTTTAGTAGCTGTTTGTAATAGAATGGGTGTTGAAACTGGAGTTGACTTAGATATGATTGAGGATGCTGCTGAAGATATAGCACTTCCTATTATGGGAAAACCTACAAGAATTTCAAGAGATTCTTTAACTTTGGGATATGCAGGTGTTTATTCTTCATTTTTACTTTTTGCAAGAAGAGCAGAAGCTAAATATGGAATTGATGCAAGAACATTGTTAGTTGAACTTGGACGTAGAGGTATGATTGGTGGTCAAGAAGATATGATTGATGATTGTGCTATGGAAATGGCAAGAGCAAAAGGATTAATATAATGGCATTAGATAAAGTAACAATTGAAAAACTAGCAAAGCATTGTGAAGATGCTGAATTAAATGCAAAAGAAATTACTAAAATAACTGATGATTATCCTGAAATGACATATGAAGATGCGTATGACATTCAATGGACTGCACGAGCTGCAAAAGAGAAAAGAGGACATAAAATTGTTGGTATGAAAATGGGTCTTACTTCTCAAGCTAAAATGAAACAAATGGGTGTTCCTAATCCTTGTTATGGTTATTTAGCTGATTACTTTAGCTTTGGTGATGGAGCTGAAATTAAAATTGATGAACTTATTCATCCAAAAGTAGAAGCTGAAATAGCTTTTGTTTTAAAAGATGATTTATCAGGACCTGGCTGTCATATTGGTGATGTTTTAGCTGCAACAGATTTTGTAATGCCTGCAGTTGAAATTATTGATTCAAGATACAAAGATTTTAAATTTGATTTAAAATCAGTAATCGCAGATAATTCTTCATCTTCAAGATATGTTACTGGTGGAAGAATGAAAAATATTAAAGATCTTGATCTTAAAACACTTGGTGTAGTTATGGAAATAAATGGAGAAATTGTTCAATTAGGAGCTGGAGCTGCTGTTTTAGGACATCCTGCAACTTCTATTGCAATGCTTGCAAATATGATGGCTGAACGAGGTGAAACTTTAAAAGCAGGTTCATATATTCTATCAGGTGCAATGACAGCTGCTATGAGTGTAAAAAAAGGTGATAATGTTACAGTTAAATTCCAAGATTTAGGTACATTATCTATGAAATTTATTTAAGATTTATTCTAAATAAATTATAAAAAAGTCTCTAGAAATAGGGGCTATCTTAAGGAAATAAAATGCCAATTGCAACAATAAATATAGTTGAAGGAAGATCTGATGAGAAAAAAGAAGAGCTTATAGCAAAAGTTACTCAAGCTATTCATGAAGCAATAGATGCTCCTATTCCAACAATTAGAGTAATATTAAATGAAATGCCAAAACAACATTTTGGAATAGCTGGACAAAGTGTCAAAAAGATGGGAAGATAGAAAACTATGTCCTCAATAAGATTAAGCGTTCTTGACCAATCTCCAATTCATGATAATAAAGAAGCTAAAGAAGGTTTATTTGACACTATAGAACTTGCAAAAAATTGTGAGAAATGGGGTTATTATAGATATTGGTGTGCTGAACATCATGATACACCTGGATATGCAAGCTCATGTCCTGAGATAATGATTAGTTCTGTTGCTAATGCAACTTCTAAAATAAGAGTTGGAAGTGGTGGAGTTATGTTAAATCATTATAGTTCATTTAAAGTTGCAGAAACTTTTAATACTTTAAGTGCTTTGCATAATAATAGGATTGATTTAGGAATAGGAAGGGCTAGTGGAGCTAATTTTTTAGCAGCACGCGCTTTACATAATGCGAATAATGCAGATTATACTCAAAAAGCTTATGAATTAATAAATTATTTAGATGATGAAATACCAGAAGATGACTATTTTCATGGAGTTAGTTTATCTCCTAAAGGAGTTGATTCTACGCCTGTATATTTACTAGGTTCAAGTAATGGAAGTAGTGTTTTAGCTGGAGAATTAGGGGCTGGTTTTTGTTTGGCACTATTTATTGGAACTCATGATAGACCAACACAAATAATGGATTTTTATAAAAATAATTTTATTCCATCTAAGAATTTTAAAAAACCTAAAGCTATGTTAGCTGTTGCTTGTATTTGTGCTGAAACAAGAGATGAAGCGATTGAAATAGCTAGTACTCATACTTATTGGAAGGTTCAAGCTTTTAGGCATACTAAAAGAGATGGATTATATAGTTCAAATAAAGTAAAAGAATTATATGAAGAACTTAGTTTTGAAGATAAGGCATATTTTCATGAAACACTAGATTCAATGATTTTAGGAACACCAAAAGAGTGTAAAGAGAAATTAGAGAAACTAGCAATAGAATATGGTGTTGATGAAATTATGATTGTAAATGTAACATATTCTTTTGAAGATAGAATTAAATCTTATGAATTATTGGCTAAAGAATTTAATTTAAATGATTAAAGAAATAAAATATAAAGGAAAAAAATGTCTAATCCAGAAATAGCAAATAGAATAAAAACAGGTAATTTTAATACAAATTATCATGACTTGGGTGAAGGTGAACCAATTATGTTTATTCATGGTTCAGGTCCAGGAGTATCAGCTTTTGCAAACTGGCGATTATGTATGCCAGCATTAGCAGAAAAATTTAGAGTAATAGCACCTGATATGGTTGGGTTTGGTTATTCAGATAGACCTGAAGGAATTTCATATGATATGGATACTTGGGTTGCTCAGACTATTGATTTAATGGATGCTTTAGGAATTGAAAAAATTAATCTTGTAGGAAATTCTTTTGGTGGTGCATTGGCATTAGCTTTAGTAATTAAATATCCTGAAAGATTTAATAAAATTGTTTTAATGGGTGCTGTTGGTGTTTACTTTGACCTAACTTATGGTTTAGACAAAGCATGGGGATATACACCAAGTATAGAAAATATGAAAGAATTATTAGATATTTTTGCAAATGACAGAAGTATAGTTACAGATGATTTAGCAAAGATGAGATATGAAGCAAGTATAAGACCAGGTTTTCAAGAATCATTTTCTTCTATGTTTAAAGCTCCAAGACAAGATGGTGTTGATTCAATGGAAAGTGATGAAAACGATATTAAAAAAATTGACAAAGAAACTTTGATTATACATGGTAGAGAAGATAAAGTTATTCCTGTTCAAAATTCGATAAGATTAAATCAATTAATAAAGAAATCACAACTCCATATCTTTGGTGAATGTGGACATTGGACACAAATTGAACATAATAAAAGATTTAATACTCTGTTAATGAATTTTTTTAGTGAAGAAAGTTAATATTATAATCGTTAATTAATTATGTGAAGGATAGGTATGAATTTTTTAATTTTGGGTGCTGGCGGTATAGGTTCTTATTTTGGAACAAGGTTAATTAAAGCAGGACATAATGTAACTTTTGTTGCAAGAGGAAAGCACTTAGAAGCTTTGCAACAAAACAAGTTGAAGTTACAGCATCCAGAATTTGAATTTTTTGATAATGTTTCTTCTCATTCAATTGAAGAAATAAAAAAAATGAAGACTTCTTTATTTGATGCTATTTTAATAACTACAAAATCAACTTCAACTAAAATATTATCTGATGATTTATTTAATTGGCTTGGAAACACAAAAAAACATCCTTATATCATATCACTACAAAATGGTGTAGATAATGAGGAAATTTTGGCCAAAAAATTAAACGATGAATATATAATTGCAGGACTTACTAGAAAAATAGGTGCACACATTGTTCGTCCTGCTGTTGTAACTGCAACGGGGAATGCTGAAACAATTCTAGGGCCAATTTCTAAGACAAAATATAATGAACTTTTTCTAGAAGAAATAAAGAATATTTTTAATAATGCTCAAATTCCAACTATATTATCAGAAAATATAAATTTAGAATTATGGAAGAAATTAATTATAAATAATGGAGTTAATGCTATTTGCGCATTGTTAAGAGAAGAAACTGGAGTAATTATGCATAATCCAAAATTATCTAAAATAGTTTATGGATTAATGAATGAAACTGCAAAAGCAGCGATGAATAAAAATATTAAAATATCACAAAAAGATGTTGAGGAAATGTATGCATTAATCTCAAAATTCGATTCTATAAAACCTTCTATGTTAGTTGATGTGGAACATAATAGAGAGTTGGAATTAGATGAAATTTGTGGAGTTGTTATACAAAATTTAGAAGAACAAAGTTTAGATGCTCCCTATACGAAAACTATTTCTACACTACTTGAGTATACATATTCAAAAGTAAGATAAAATAAATGATATTAAAAATAGTAGAAATCATATTTCCCGTATTAATAATTGCACTTCTAGGATATTTCTACGCTAAAAAAACAAAGATAAATATGGATGTAACAAATAAAATTAATATGGATTTTTTTATTCCAATATTAGTTTTTTATGCAATAAGTGAGAAGTTACCTTCAATAACAGTTTTAGGAACTTTTTCTATAGGCGCCTTGATTGTGATACTTGGTTCGGGACTTATACTTTATCCAGTTAGTAAATTATTGGATATAAATCCTCGTACTTTTTTACCTTCAATGATGTTTTCTAATTCCATAAATTTAGGACTTCCCTTAGCATTATTTGCATTTGGAGAAGAGGCTATGGCAATGATGGTTGCTTTATCTTTAGTGCAAGTAATAGGACAATTCACAATTGCTGTTATGATGTATGGGGGGAGAAGCAAAGCTTCTTAATTTATTTAAAAGTCCTGTTATAATTGCAACAATTTTTGGCTTACTTTTTAATTATTTTAATCTACATTTACCTGCAATACTTTTGACACCTACTCAAATGTTATCCCAAGTATCTATTCCTCTTGTTTTATTTGCTTTGGGTGTAAGACTAACTTTTGTAGATTTTACTCATTGGAAAATAGGACTAATTGGAGCTATACTTTGCCCTCTATCTGGAATTTTAATAGCCTTAGGTGTAATATCAATTTTTGATTATACGCCAATGCAAATTAGTTTACTTATTCTTTTTGGTAGCTTACCTCCTGCTGTTGTTAATGCAATTATGGCAGAACAATATGGTCATGATTCTAGTGTCGTAGCTTCTATTGTTGCAGTGGGAACATTATTTAGTATTGTATCAATTCCTGCTGTGTTATATTTTTTATTATAAAATAAAATTAAAAAAAGGAATAGCATGTTATTTAAGAAAAATAAAATTAGAGATTTAGAACTTAAAAATAGAGTTATTATGGCACCTATGTGTATGTATAGCGCTAAAGAAGATGGTATAGTTGCACCTTTTCATATTGAACATTATATTACAAGAGCTGTAGGTGGAGTAGGACTTATTATTACTGAAGCTACAGCAATTTCACCAGAGGGAAGAATAAGTAATAAGGATTTAGGTATTTGGAATGATAAACAGGTAAAAGAGTTTAAAAATTTAATTACTAGAGTTCACTCATATGATGCAAAAATTGGTATTCAAATTGCACATGCTGGGAGAAAAGCAGAAGATTGCGATGAACCTTTAGCTCCTAGCCAACTTAAGTTTAGTGAAAAATATAAAACACCTAAAAAACTTAGCACCCAAGATATTATTGATATTAGAAATGAGTTTTTAGAGGCTATTAAAAGATCAATAGAAGCAGGCTTTGATATGATAGAAATTCATGCTGCACACGGTTATTTTATTAACCAGATGTTATCACCTTTTTCAAATAAAAGAGATGATATTTATGGTGGTAGTTTTGAAAATAGAAATAGATTTTTACTTGAAGTAGTAAAGGAAGCTAGAAAGTTTTACAAAGGTGTTGTCTTTGTAAGGTTATCAGCTGTTGATTATGAAGAGACAGGATTCACTCTTGATGATTGTATTAAATTGTGTAAAGAATTAAAAAAACTTGATGTGGATGTAATTGATGTTAGTACTGGTGGAAATTCTACAAATTATACTAATGCAATTTATCCTGGATACCAAATAGAATATGCAAAAGCAATAAAAGAAAAAGCAGAAATTAGTACATCAGCTGTAGGTATGATAAATACTTATGAAATGGCTAAACATACATTAATTAGAGGTGATACGGATTATGTCCTTTTAGGAAGAGAATTATTAAGAAATCCATATTGGGTTGTTAATAATGCTAAGAAATATGAGAATATTGATTTTATAAATAAAAATTATGTTAGAGCTTATTGATTTAAAAAATCTAATTTTATAATGGTAAATATAAATTGTGATTTTCATTCTGAGGTCTTTTATAATAAAAAGTAAAATGATTATATTTAAATTTTCCAGAAAAAATGAAAAAAGTGCTCTTTTCTTTAAAAATTAGTAAGAGCACAAGTTTCGATTTTTTAGAATTTATAAGATAAATATATTCTAGATACATCAGTATCTTTATTAAATATATTTTCAGTTTCTACGTGTTCATATTTTGCTTTTAATAAAAAGTCTTTATTAATTGGATAAATTGCTATTGCACCCATTGCTGTTACATCCCCAAGTCCTGCATCTCTAGCTGAATGTCCTGCATAAGCAATCCCTGTTACAGTTGAAATTGGAATAATAATTCCACCCACTAAAGTATCTGTATTAGCACGCGTTGGAACACCACCTCCATTAACTGGAATTGAAGTAAATGCTGTATCAGTAGTACCTGCTCCTGCACCACTATAAACTGCTCCATCTTTTGTATTTGTGTTATATGAAACAATATATCCTAATTTTCCAATACCTATAGGTCCAGTTGCTTTTAATCCAAAAATTTCTCCATCTTCTAGTCCTTCACCTGCTGTTTTATCTGTTGTATTTATATATTGAACAGATAGATTATGCCCTGAAAGATTATAATCTGCTTGAAAATATAAAGCATCCTTATCTGAAGCTGATGTTTGTCCCTTTTCATTTAAATATTGTGCTTGTAATGTTAAATTTTCAATTGATGTATTTTTTGCATATATAGTATATGCACCATCTTGAAATTTATTAAAATCACTTGTATCTCCAAATCCATCTGTTTTAGCTTGATACTTACTTATATATCCAGCAACTATAGTAGTATTAGGAATATCAGTATTTGTTAAAATATATGCTTCGAAAGAATCTTTTAAAACAGATTCAGAAGATTTACCATCTAATGCTGTACTTACTAATGGAGTATAAATATATTGTCTACCTATTTTAAAGTTGGTATTAGAGATTGTATAATCTATGTATGCTTCAGATAATACTGCTCCTGATGCATCAACATCATTCTTGAATACTGAATTATTATTATCTTCAGTAAAGATTGATGATGTTTGAAATGTGACACCTGTTTTAAATCCATAATAATCACCTGTAACAAAATTTAAATTACCACCAATTGCTCCTATATCATCTGACTGAGCATTTCCTAAAAAATTGGAATTTGAATATAGTGCTTTAATTTCACCTTTTATTTTTCCATTTGTAAATGCTTCAGAAATAGTATCTGCAGATAATGGTGTTATAATTATTGCAGATGTAAGTAAACCTAGATTTATGATTTTTCTCATATTTTTTTCCTTGTGTTTAATTTAATGATATCTCTATGATTTCAAATAAAAATATAGTTAAATGGAATCGCAGTTTTATCGCTTTTTCATTTATTTCGTATTATTAGAAATAATATCGCCCATTTCTGAAGTAGAAACAACTTTTTTAGCATCAAATGCTGCTAAATCTTTTGTTCTGTATCCGTCTTTTAGGGCTTTTTTTATTGCATAATTTATTTTATTGGCAGCTTCAATTTCTCCAAGAGAATATCTCAACATCATTCCAGCAGATTCAATAGTTGCAATTGGGTTGGCAATTCCCATCCCTGCAATATCAGGAGCTGATCCATGAATTGGTTCATATACAGCTATTTTATTACCTATTGAAGCAGAGGGAAGAAGTCCAATAGAACCCACAACCATAGATGCAGTATCAGATAGAATATCTCCAAATATATTTCCTGTAACTATTACATCAAACTGTTTTGGATTTCTTACAAGTTGCATTGCAGCATTATCAACGTACATATGTGAGAGTTTAACTTCTGGATAGTCTAACGATAATTCTTCCATAGTACTTCTCCATAATTGAGAAACCTCAAGTACATTTGCCTTATCAACAGAGCAAAGTCTTTTATCTCTTTCCATAGCTAATTCAAATGCTTTTTTACCAATTCTTATAATCTCTGGTTTAGTGTAAGCCATTGTATTAAATGCTTTTGTTCCATCATTTTCTCTTGGTTGTCCAAAATAAATACATCCAAGAAGTTCACGTACAATCATAATGTCAACACCTTCAATTACTTCAGGCTTTAATGTTGAAGCATTTACTAATTCATCATAAATAAGTACAGGTCGTAAGTTAGCATAAACATCCATCTCTTCTCTAAATTTAAGAAGACCACGTTCAGGCTTTAATTCATTTGGTAAATTATCCCATTTCTCTCCACCAATTGCGCCTAATAAACAAGCATCTGAATTTAATACTCCTTTTACTGTTTTATTAGGTAAAGGAATACCTGTTTTATCAATTGCAATTCCTCCCATTAAATACTCTTTATATTCTAAAGAAAAACCACAAGTTTTAGAAACAGTATTTAGAACTTTTATAGCTTCATTCACAATTTCTGGACCAATTCCATCACCTTTAATAATAGAGATAATATATTTTTTCATTAATTTACCTTTTTAATTAAATGCAGAATTAATAATTCCACCGTCAGCTCTTAACATGGCACCATTTGTAGTAGAAGATAAACTGCTAGCTGCATAGACGATCATATTTGCTGTCTCTTCAACTTCTGCGAATCTTTTTGTAAGTGAAGTTGGTCTATGTATTTCAAAAAATTCTTTTTCAAGCTCTTTAAATGTTTTATTTTCTTCTTTTCCTATTTCATCCAAAAATTTCATTACTCCTTCAGATTTTGAAGGTCCAACTATAATAGAATTTGAAGTTACATTTGTTCCTTGAGTAAGTTGAGCTATCCCATGAGCTATAGACACTTGAGCAGTCTTAGTCATACCATAATGAATCATTTCTTTTGGAATATTAAGTGCAGATTCACTTGAAACAAAAATGATTCTTCCCCAGTTTTGTTCAAGCATTTTTGATAAATAATGTTGAGAAAGTCTAACTCCACTCATTACATTTACGTTAAACATTTGAAGCCATTCTTCTTCTGTGATCTCTTCAAAACTTTTTGCTTCGAACATTCCTAAATTATTAATTAAAATATCAATATGTGGAATTTTAGATATTAAATAATTACAACCTTCATTATCTTTTAAATCAGCTACAATACTAGCGATTTTTGCATTGGGGACATCTTTTTTAATTTTATTTATCGCATTATCTAACTTTTCTTTATTTCTTCCATTGATTATTACATTCGCTTTTTCTTCACAAAGTTTTTTAGCAGTTGCAAATCCTATACCTTGTGTTGCTCCTGTAACTAATGCTATTTTATTTTCTATTTTCAAGTCCATTATTACTCCTTTAATAAAATAATAGTGAAAAAAAATCGTGAAATTATCGCATTTTTTTACGATAAAAAAGCGAAGAGTTTTTGTTAAGATATCAAAATTAAAAAGGAGTTAAAATGTTTATAGAGTATATTTTTATTAGTATTTTTTTATGTATATTATTATGTATGATGATTGGATTTATTTTTATTTCTTTTAGAAGAGGAGGTGCAGAATTCCTTAAAGAACTCGAAGAGATAGAAAGAAATTCTGCAAAAAATAAAAATAATCTTTTTAAATAATCTCTATTTTATAACCTGTATTACTTTGAGTTGTAATTAGATCTTTATGTAACTTATTTCTTAGTCTAAAAAGAATTGATCTAAATGCTGCATATCCAGCTGGTTCATCTTGCCAGATTGCATATTCTAATTGTTCTTGAGATACATAAAACCCAGCACTATTACAAAGTATTTTTATAATTTGTGATTCTTTTTTTGTTAGTTTTATAGGTAAATCTCCATAATACAAAATTTCTTTTTCTTTATCAAATAGATAACCATACTTTAATTTGACTGTTCTTGATTTTTGTTCTCTAGTGATTTCTAATTGATGAGTAAGAGTTTTATTAATATTTTCAATTGCATTTAATTCATTACTTTTTTTATTGTCATTTTTTGATTTTTCTAGGGCAACTTCTATTGTTGCATGTAAATGACTTTTTTTATAAGGTTTTAGTATATAACCATAAGCTAATGTTTCTGAAGCTTTTTTTATTGTAGCCACCTCTGAATTTGCAGTAAGAAATACTACAGGGACATGAGGGAGTATAACTTTTAATTCTTTTGCTATCTCAATTCCTGTTGTGGGACCTTTTAAATAAATATCCATTAATATTAAATCTGGTAAAACACCTCTTTCAAGAATCTTTATTGTCTTACATCTATTAGGAGCTATTCCACAAGATTCATATCCCAATTCTAATAATGTCTCTTTTAAGTTCATTGCAATTATAGATTCATCTTCAACTATTAAAATTTTTGTTTTATTCATTCTTCTTCCTTTAATGGAAAAAAGATATTACACTCTAATCCGTTATTATTTTTAAATTTTATTTCCCCATCTAATTGGTCTTCTACAATGGAGTGAATTAGTTGCATTCCAATAGAATCAGTTTTATATAATGAGTGCATATCATCTAGGCCTTTTCCATTGTCTCTAATTTTAAGATGAATCATTTCAGTAGATTTTTTTATATGAATACAAAGTAGATTATCTCTATTTTTATTAAATGCATATTTTAGTGAATTTACACAAAGTTCATGTAATACCATTCCCACTTGAATACATCTATTTGTAGAAAATATAAGTTTATCTATATTTAAATCTACTTCTAGATAAGTATTGTTTGAAATATAAAGTTCTCTTATATCTTCAATTAGTCTTTCTATATAATCTTCAATATTTATATAAGCTAAATTTTCTCCTAGGTATAAAAATTCATGAACTAATGCCATAGTGTTGATTCTACTACGACTTTGTTTTAAAATATATTTTATTTCTTCATCGTGTACTCTTCTATATTGCATTGTTAATAAAGATGAAATGATTTCCATATTATTTTTAACTCTATGATGAATTTCTTTAAGAAGAATTTCTTTTTCATCTACTGATTTCTGTAACTTTTGGTTCATATCAGTAATTTTTTTTCTATATGCAATTCTAGGTGTAATATCTCTTCCAAAGGCACAAATAAAAACTTCTCCTCCATGCCTAAATCCATGTCCTGAAACCTCTATATTAATGATATTCCCATCTTTTTTTCTCTGCATTGTTTCTATTGACCAGTTTTTACAATTCTTTATTTGCAGCATTGTATTTTGGGCTGTATTTCTATTAAAAGTTGGATCCATATCTTCTAAATACATATTAAGCATTTCTTCTTTCGTATAACCAAGCATAGTACAAGCTGCGTTATTTACATATACAAATTTACTATCTAAAGTAAACCAATAAATTGCATCAACTGAGTTATCTAGTGCAAACTCATAAGGAAGTAATCTATCCTTATCTTTTCTTTTTAACTCTTTGTATGAGGTTTCTATTCTTTTGATTACTTTTTGCATATGATTAATCATTAAATAAAGAATTGTAGCTGTTGATATAACAAATAAAATACCAAAAGTTAAAGGTCCTTGCTGTGAAAAACTATTATATTCAAAAAAAATTCTAATTAGTTTATCAAGAAATACTGCTCCTAAGACTCCAATTATTACATAAGTCAAAGAGAATCTTTTTGCTAATTTATTTTTATTAAGTATTTTATTTTTAAAGTTTTTTAATAATTCAATCATGTATTTGTCCCCTTATTTGGAAATTATATCAGAAATTATATCTATAAAAAAAGATTGCGATAATTTAGCGATATTTTTGATTTAAGATTCACTTGTTTAAATTAAAAGGGAGTTTACGTATGCATGAATTAATGCCAGACCAAAAAAAATTTGTACAAATCATAGAATTAAGAAATGATGGATTTGTAGAATTTAATTTTGCAGTAGGTGAAGCGGTAATGAATGTTGAATTACTTTTACCATACAAAGCTTTTATTGAATTTTGTCAAAATAATAGAGTATCTTTTTTTACTAAAGAACAAGAAGATGAGATATTAATAGATGACAAAAATTGGAAATACGGATTAAATTAAAATTAAGGAGAAAATATGGAATTAAATATAGCAAGTGTTGAAATTGAACCAAAGAGACATACTTTTAATCATGTCGCTAAAAGGTTAGGAGAAGATAGACCAGCTTCAAGATATGAAGAAGCTATGTATGATGCACAACCAACAGAGAATTTTCATTATAGACCACAATGGGAACCAGAGTTTGAGATTTATGATAAAAATAGAACTGAAATAAAAATGAATGATTGGTATGATTTATTGGATCCAAGAAAATTTCATTATATGTCTTATGTGTCGACTCGAGCTACACAAAATGCAGCTAATGATCAAAGTCTTGAATTTATTGATAAACGAGGTTTAGTTAATTTTATAAAAAAAGAAAATTTACAAAAAGTATTTGATTTTTTAACACCCCTTAGACATTATGAATATGGTGGGAATATGAATAATCTAACGATTGTTGATAGAGTTTATGGTACAGCAATGGCTTCGGCTTGTTTATTTCATGCTGAAGATAGATTAGGGATGGCTCAACATATAACTAAAATCATTTTACTATTAGGAAATAATGATGTTAAAAAATTAGATGAAGGTAAAGATGCTTGGTTAAACGATCCTAAATGGCAAGCATTAAGAAAAGCTGTTGAAGATTCTCTAGTTGTAAAAGATCCAATTAGATTATTTGTAAAACAAAATATTGTTTTCGATGGTTTTGTAATCCCTTTAATGATCAATGAATTTTCAAAATATATGGCTGAACATGAAGAAATGGTACTTCCAATGTTGAGTGAGTTTATTACATCATGGTATGAAGAAACAGCTAAATGGCTGAATAATATTATAAAAATAATGGCTCTTGAATCTACTGAAAATAAGGAACTATTAACACAATGGGTAAAAGAAGATATTGAGATTATGGAGAATTCAATGAAAACATTGGTTTCATTTTCTGATAATTCAGAAGAATTAATTAATTCTTCTAAAACAGAATTAGTTGAAAGATTGAATAATTCTGGATTGAATTTATAAAATAAAAAATAAATATTAAAGGAAACCAAATGTCAGAAAGCATAGCGTTATTAAATATTCAAGCTACAGAAGATGGAAGAGCAATTGCAGAAGCAATTAGAGAAGATAATGAGGGGGTAGTAATTACAAATAAACCCGCAATGATACAAATTGAAAGACCTGAACGTATTACAGTAAAAGCTTCAACTGTATCAGAAGTATTAGGAAGAGATTGGGATCCTGAAGAACTACAATTAGTTCTTATATCTATAGGTGGTCAGATTGATGAAACAGATGATGAATTTATAATTTATTGGAATAATTAATAATAAAAGGAAATATTATGAGTGCAAACCAAAGAAAAAAGAGATTAAATAAAAAAGAATCATATAAATATATGACTAGACTTGGATGGGATCCAACATATCAAAAAGAAGAAGATGTCTTCCCATATTTAGAAATGGAAGGTATTAAAATTCATGATTGGGAAGATTGGGAAGATCCATTTAGAATGACTATGGATTCATACTGGAAATTACAAGCAGAAAAAGATAAAAAACTTTATTCGATTATTGATGCTTTCGCACAAAATAATGGACAAAAAAATATTTCTGATGGAAGATATGTTAATGCACTAAAGTTATTTATAACTGGTATTACTCCATTGGAGTATAAGGTTGTTCAAGGATTCTCTCATGCCGCAAGAGCATTTAAAGGAGAGGGTGCTTCAATTGCTTGTCAAATGCAGGCCATAGATGAATTAAGACACTTCCAAACTCAAGTTCATACAATGAGTCATTATAATAAATATTTTGATGGATTTCATGATTATAGTACTGCACATGATAGAGTTTGGTATTTATCAGTTCCTAAGTCATTTGGTGATGATGCAAGTACAGCAGGACCTTTTGAATATTTAACTGCTATTTCATTTTCTTTTGAATTTGTACTTACAAGTTTATTATTTGTACCATTTATGAGTGGAGCTGCTTATAATGGCGATATGGCTACTGTAACATTTGGGTTCTCTGCACAAAGTGATGAAGCTAGACATATGACATTAGGTCTTTCTGCTATTAAATTTATGTTAGAACAAGATGCTGGTAATGTACCAATTGTTCAAAAATGGATGGATAAATGGTTATGGAGAGGATATCGATTATTAGGTTTAGTATCTATGATGATGGATTATATGTTACCAAATTCTCCAACTTCATGGGGCGAATCAGTTGAATTATATATTGAACAAAACTGTATGGCTTTATACAAAGATTTAGAGAAATATGGAATTAAAGTTCCACAAGAATTTATTGATACAATTGTTGCAGAAAAAGGACACTTATCTCATCAAGTATGGAATATTTTTTATAATCATACTAATGCATCTGCATTCCATACATGGATGCCAGATGAAACTAAAATGAACTGGTTAAGTGAAAAATATCCTGATACATTTGATAAATATTATAGACCAATGTTTGAAAGATATATTGAATTAGAAAAAAAAGGTGAAAGATTTTATTCTGAAGTATTACCTTTAGTATGTCAGACTTGTCAAATTCCTTTAGGATTTACGGATATTGAGGGTGGACATCCAGAAGTTTATACTCATGAAACAAGTGAATATAAGGGACAAAAATTCCATACTTGTTCTAAAGGGTGTAAACATATATTTGAAGAGCAACCTGAAAAATATATTCAAGCATGGTTACCTCCTCATCAAATTTTCCAAGGAAATTGTGGCGGTGCTACAATCCCAGAAGTATTAAAATGGTACAAGCTTGAAGATGGGGTAGATAATATGGATTATGTAGGTTCACCTGATGAAACTATGTGGAATAAATTAAAAAATAAATAATAAAGGAGAATAGATATGGCAATTCAATCAATTGGAGAATATCCAAATATAATGAAAGATAGTTTAGATAAATTTCATGGAAATCAGTTAGTTTACATATATTGGTATGGGCATAGAGTTGTTTGCTCTCCCAGAGCATTTCCTTTTCCACCAGATATGCTTTTTGGGGCCTTAATATCAGATATTATTCCTTTA
The DNA here is from genome assembly GCF_003667345.1 of Poseidonibacter antarcticus. Taxonomy (NCBI): domain Bacteria; kingdom Pseudomonadati; phylum Campylobacterota; class Epsilonproteobacteria; order Campylobacterales; family Arcobacteraceae; genus Poseidonibacter; species Poseidonibacter antarcticus. The sequence goes on along the minus strand of NZ_RCWF01000012.1, from coordinate 44,637 downwards.
ACTTATAAAATAGAACCTGATTTTGCTGACTTAGATTTTGATAAAACAGAAGTGATTTGGGAAATTGATGGAAAAGTTGTGAACCCTGACTTTTCTAAAAGTTTAAAAGAAAATGGTGTTGGACATAAGTCCTTTATAACATTTACAACACCTTCATTAACGGGAAGAGTAGGAGCATAAAATGAGTTGTAAATTAGAAATTGAACCAACAGGTGATATTGTAGATGTTCAAGAAGGGCAAAGCCTTCTTGATGCTGCATTACGTCAAGGAGTTTACCTTCCTCATGCTTGTAATCATGGACTTTGTGGCACTTGTAAAGTTGAAGTTTTAGAAGGTGAAGTTGATTTAGGTGATGCCTCAAATTTTGCGTTAATGGAAAGCGAGAGAGAGGATGGATATTGTTTAGCTTGTACAGCAACAATAATTGAAGACGTTGTTATTGAAGCTGATATTGATGTCGATGTTGATGCAAGAACAATACCTGTAAAAGATGTTATGGGGACAGTTATAAAAAGAGAAATGTTAACACCTAGAATACTTGGACTTTGGATAGAACTTGATGAAGAATTAGATTTTCAAGCTGGACAATATATTAACTATCATGTTCCTGGTTTTAAAGAACCACGAGCATTTTCATTGGCAAACCAACCAAGTACAGGAAAAATTATTGAATTAAATATTGGTATTATTCCAGATGGTGAAGCAACACCATGGATTCATAATAATGTAAAAGTTGGAGATAGAAGAAAAATAACAGGTCCTTTTGGAAGATTCTTTGTAAAAAAGAGTGCTCAAAAACCAATGATATTCTTTGCTGGAGGTTCAGGACTTTCAAGCCCAAAATCTATGATTTTAGATGAATTAGAGAATGGATGTACTTTACCAATCACATTATTTCATGGGGCAAGAAATGAAGAAGAACTTTATTATGCTGATTTATTTAAAGATTTAGAAACAAAATATAAAAACTTCAAGTATGTTCCTGTTTTATCTAATAATAAAAATGAAAAATGGGCAGGAGAAATCGGCTTTACAAATGATGTTGCAAAAAAATTATATGATAATCAATTTGCAGGTAATAAAGCATATCTTTGTGGACCACCAATGATGAGTGACGCTTGTATTACAGCACTTATGCAAGGTAGATTATTTGAAAAAGATATTCATACAGAGAAATTTTTTTCAAAGGCAGATTTGCATGAAGATAATATACGAAGTCCACTTTTTAAGTCAATATAATATATAAAGAAGATGAAGATTTAATTCTTTAAATTTTCATCTTGAAAAGGATTTAAATGTTACCCTCAATATATATATCTCATGGCTCACCAGCTCTTTGTCTTAGTAAATATAAATCAGCAACTTTTTTGAAAGAGCTACCAGAATTATTTGAAAGACCAAAATACATAATTATAATTTCAGCACATTGGATAACAAAAGAATTAAGAATTTTAACCAATCCAAATCCAAATATAATTTATGATTTTTATGGTTTCCCAAAAAAATTGTATGATAAAAAGTATCCTATTAAAAATAATTTAGGAAAAGTTAATGAGATTGTAAAAAAGTTTAATAAAAGAAATATTTCAATATTAAAAGATGATAAACATGAAGGATATGATCATGGTATTTGGGCTCCATTATCTTTAATGTATCCAGAGGCAAACATCGCTGTTATACAAATTTCATTACCAATTTACTATAGTGCAAAAGAATTAATAAATATTGGAGAGGTATTACAGGAATTCAGAAATGAAGCATTAGTAATTGGTAGTGGGACTCTTACTCATAATTTAAGAGCTTCTCTACGTGAAGTAGATGCTCCAGTTGAAATTTATGCTAAAAAATTTAGAGATTGGATTGTTTCAAAAGTTGAAGAAGGCGATACTGCTTCACTCTCAAACTACTTAGTAAATGCACCAGAAGTTTATAATAATCATCCTACTTTAGAACATTTATTACCTTTTTTTATAACTTTAGGTTCCTCAAAAAGTAGAAAAGCTAAAGTATTAAATAATGAATTTATGTATGGAAATCAAGCTATGGATTGTATTCTTTTTAACGATTAATAGAATTATAATAATTCTATTTTTAATCTAAAAAAAGTGATTTATTCATATTTATACTTTGAATCTAAATAATATTATATTTGGATTCAAAAAGGATTACAATAAATATTAGAGTGCTCAAGATATTTTTAATTAATCAAAGGCGAAAATATGAAAGAAATAAAATAATTAATGACAAAGAAAGTCTTAATTACAGTTCTAGAAAATAAAGATAAAGTTCTTAGTATATTAAACATTGGAAATTTTCATGTTTATTTTTTTATAAAACAGCAATTTAATGAAACTAAAATGTAATATAACATGATTGATCAAACATTATCTGAAAATAAAGTTCTTGGAATTATTTCTATTTCAAAAGAAAACTTATCAATTAAACATATTGAACAATTTTAAGAAGGAATTATTATGAAATTAAATGGCGCACAAGTTATATTAAGAATGTTAGAACTTCATGGTGTTGAACATGTTTTTGGACTTCCAGGTGAAACTACTATTGGATGGTATAAACATTGGAGAGAAGAATCAAATATTAAATATGTATTAACAAGAGACGAAAGAACAGCTTCTTATGCAGCAGAAGCTTATGCAAAAGTTACAGGGAAGCCTTGTGTTTTAGAAGCTCCAAGTCCTGGTGTTACTCACTGTACTCCTGGGATTACTGAAGCATATTTAAGTTCTGTTCCAATTATTTATTTTTCTTCTGATATTCCAATTAACCAAGATAAAAAACATGGTTTAACGGGAATTGATCAAACAGCTTTGTATGAAAGTATCTCAAAAGAGTCTTTTGTTTTAACTAATGTTAAAGATATTCCTTTTCTTTTAAGAAGAGCTTTCAGAGTTGCAACTTCAGGAAGACCAGCCCCTGTACATATTAGAGTACCTATTAATATTTTTCATGATGAAGCTGAAATTGATGATTTATATGCGGAAGAAGAATACTCTTCTTATCCAGCACATAGACCAGTTGCTGATCATAAAAAAATTAGAGAGACAATTAAATTATTATTAGAAGCAACAAACCCAGTTATTGTTTGTGGACAAGGTGGATTAATTTCAAAAGCGTCAGAAGAGCTTTTAGAATTAGCGGAACTGTTACAAATTCCAGTGGGAACAACAACTCCAGGAAAGGGAACAATTCCAGAAAATCATCCATTAGCTTTAAGAGTAATTGGTGCTAGAGGTGGAATGGAATATTCTAATAACTATGTATCAAGTGCTGATACAGTATTTTTTATTGGAACAAATACAGATTCTTGTTCTACTGATGCTTGGAAATTATATGGTGATCCAAAATCTAAAACATTTATTCATTTAGACATTGCAGAAGCTCATGTTGGGAATAATTTTCCTACAAAAATATCACTAGTTGGTGATGCAAGAGCTAGTTTAGAGTATATGATAGAAATTATCAAAAGTGATTACCCTAAGTTAGAAAGAACAAAAATAGATTTAAATCCAATTAAAAAAGCTGCTTTAGATGCTGTCTTTAATTCAAACATTAAAATGCCAGAAGGTGTTACTAATCCAGTAAAACTTTCTCAAGCTCTAGATAAAATCATGCCTGATAATGCAATAATTACTGCAGAACCAGGAGTTAGTGCTATTTATCCATCTGCTTTATTAACATTTAATAAACCAGGAAGAAGATATTTAACAAACTATTCTATGGGTGCGTTAGGGTATTCAGTTCCTGCAGCAATTGGTGCTTCATATGCAAGTGAAAAAGAAAATGCACCTATCATCTCATTTACAGGAGATGGTTCTTTTGGATTTGTAATAGGTGATATGGAAACTATTAAAAGATCAGAGAAAAATGTCACAGTTATTTTGACTAGAAATGACACTTTTGGTTGGATTAGAGGTGAAGCTATTTTACTTGATGATGTAGATGAACCAATGACAACAGAGTTTGGTCCAGTTGATTATGGGAAAGTAGCTGAAGGTTTTGGCTTTGAAGTAGATAGAATTACAACAGAAGACGAAATTGAAGAAATTTTACAAAAAGCGATTAATCACCAAGGGGCATCATTTATTGAAATAATAGTTCCTTCTCAAGATAAAATTGTTCCCTTTGTACCAGTATGGGTAGCTGCAGCTAAAGCAAAAAACATACCTTATTTTTATTAAGTTTAAAAAAAGTCTGGAATAAACAAGTTATTAACAAAAGGCTATGCAATAATTATATATTAAATATAATAAACTTTAAACAATATTCGCGATACCTTTCCAACTTGATAATCCGAAACTTAGTCAAAGCTAAATTTAGAGGTTATGGCACGGCAATCTTGTGGGGTTTGAGTTTTATACAAATCAAAATATTATATTTTTCTATAATTTCGCTGAAAAATATGCAAAGTTGAGGGTACATCTCACTCCAATTTCTAACCTTCGAATTTTTCCATTTATTCTGAACCTCCTGAATTGATAGATATAAAACTTTAAATGCTGAATCTATAGTAGGAAATGAATCTTTAGATTTTGTTTTTCTTTTGATTGTTGAATTTAATGATTCAATTGGATTTGTTGTATAAATTAGCTTTTTATAGCTTCTGGATATTTATAAAAAGTTGATAATTTATTCCAATGATTTAACCAAGATTGTTTAATATGTGGATATTTATTTCCCTAAATATCATGAAACTCATTTGGTTTTCTAAGGTTTGTTCTTCTGAGATAGATGTATAAACTGATTTTAAATCTTTTGCTATTTTTTATTATATGAGGGCATTTCTTTCAGGGCACATCCATAAAGATTATTGGATACATTATCACTCCTAAAGTTCTTTTTAGAAGTGTAGTTTAATATGGAGAATATCTCAACCTTAACTGAAACTTACGTATCACTTTTTTATCTAAAGTGTTCGAATTAAAAGTGATACGGTGTTCAGATATGAGTGATTTTTGCACTCATCATTAACATCCTAATTTTTACTATTTAACTTGATACTTGAATAATATAAGATTATCCAAAACAAGATTACTTGACCAAATAAAAGAAGAACCTTTACCTGTAAATTGTTCTTGAAAATTCATATATGCTTTTTTATTACTAACTCCAATTTCATCTTCCGTATATTCTACAGCATTTGGCCAAGATTTATATATATCATTTGATTGCCAATCTAACGGAATATCCCAATGAAGTGAATAAGTTTCTTCATATTTATCAGAACCATTTACATCACAATCTTTTGTTATACGTTGATTTCCTTTTTCTTCTACACAACTTAAATCATAAATTGGAGAAGTATAAAAAGTTTGAGCTTTCCAATTTGAATTTGTAGTAGTACCATCAGAGAAACTAGCAATTAACCCACCATCACCTGGATGAAATTGTTTCCCTCTATTGTTTTCACTACCTAATCCAGAATTTTCTTCCCAATCAACAACTTTAATTGCAATTTCGTATGGTTTTTTAACTTTAAATTTAACAATATTAGAGTTAAAAGGTGTAAAAGGAACAGAATCAACACCCACTAATTTACCATTTATATATAGCTCAAAATAATTATCTGCAAAGATATATCCTGTAATAACTTCTCCATCTTTGTCTATTTCCACAATAGGTACAGATGATAAATCAACTTCAGCTAAAGACTGAGGTTCTATATTTGAACATTCATTATATAAATCGCTTGCAAATTTTTTTGTCTCATATTGAACTTCTGCTGGTACTATAAATTCTTTCCCATTAATAGTTTGAATGCCAATAGGTGACACTCTTGAACGACCATTTTCACAGCTGAATAAATTTTTTATTTGTATTTGTGCTTTCCCTTTCGCTATTTGTGCTGTGCCTGAATATTCAGCAAAAGCAATTGAGCATGTTAAACACAATATTGATGCTAATAATAGTAGTTTTGTTGGCATTTTAATCTCCTAAATTTTTATATATTATAATTTAGTTTTATTAATCTTATATTAATGATTTATAATTTAATATTGATGATTTATAATTTAATATTGATGATCTAGCTACAAAAAAAATGATAAATAAATTGTTCAAAAGTTGAATTATAAAAATATTTATAAACTGTTCAACAACCTGTAAGATATGGCATATAAAGTGGCATATCTTCTATTAAGTCGAACTTACTCAAAACATAATGAACTACACAAAATCACATGACTTACATTTTAAAGACATTAGACCTGCTGGTTCTAAAAAAGTAACTCAAGATAAAGAGAAGATAGAATCAAGAATGTCTGATATAAAAGAACTTGATGTAGCTGGGATTAAAAAAAGATATATAGAGTTTAGACGTATTGGGAGAGATACTCAGGATAAAGGTGCTGGAATTGGTCTTTATAAGATAGCTCCAAATATCCAATGTGAGTTCAAAGCTATAAATAAATATACTATTTACCATAAGTGCTTGTTATCATATGAACAGCAGCTTTAATTACTTCTTCACCTTCTTTTTTAGACAGTATTGGTGCGCCATAAAGTTGGGGATAAAAAGCAAAAGATTTTATCATTCCTATAAATTGTGTTGATAAAAAAGAGCTGCTTTCAAAATCTAACTTATTATCTTTTTTAGCTTCTTCAAACCATTGTGATGCCATTAACATACAGTTTTCGCTCATTTGAGATAAAAGTTTTTCTCCAACATCATTTTTTTGAATCATTACAACGGTTACAATTTGTATTAAGGTGATATTTTCTTCGCAGGATAAAAAATCTAACTCTTTTCTAGCCATATCCATAAGTTGGTTATCAATATTCTGATTTTTATCGTAAGAATATGTAAAACTCTCATCCATTCTGAGCTTTAATATATTGGCTATTTCTAAAAATAGTTCTTCTTTATTTTTAAAATGATTGTATACAGTTGCTTTGGAAACATTGGCTTCTTTTGATATGTTATCCATACTTGAGCCTTCAAATCCATTTTTATAAAACTCTTGTATTGAAGCTTTTAAGATAGCTTTTCTTTTCTCTAGATTAAGGGGTCTGTTTCTTTTCATAAATCATTGTATCAAAAGTGAACTAATTTATAACTAAACTAAGTAGTGTAGTTTAATAAAAACACAAGCTTTCTTCTACTAGACTTATCAGTATAGTTTAAGAGTATTAATACAAGGAAATAAAATGTCTACAAAAATAACTATTGATAAAAAAAGTTATGATTTAACTATTAACCCAGAGACTCCATTGCTTTGGGCTTTAAGAGATCATTTAAATTTGACAGGAACAAAGTTTGGCTGTGGTGTTGGACAATGTGGAGCATGTACAGTACTTGTAGATGGCGTTGCCACTAGAAGTTGTATCACACCAATTAACACGATTAACAATAAAAAAATTACAACAATTGCAACAAATAGCGATAAAACAGTTCAAAAATTACAGAAGTTCTGGGTTCAAGAAGATGTAGTTCAATGTGGATATTGTCAATCAGGACAAATCATGAATGCTTCAGGTCTTTTAAAAGCAAACAGTAAACCAAGTGATGATGAAATCATATCAGCAATGAATGGTAATATTTGTAGATGTGGAACATATAACAAAATTAAAACAGCTATTAAAGCTGCAACAGTAGAGGTGTAAGATGGAAAGAAGAGAATTTTTAAAAACAAGTTCAGTTGCAGCTTCAGCTTTTGTTATTGGATTTTATATTCCAACTAAAACTAGAGCCTCTGATGCAAAAGCTAAAGAAAAAGTTTTACAACCAAACTCTTTTGTTGAAATTAGTTCTGATAATACAATTAATTTTATTATGGGACAAGTTGAAATGGGACAAGGTACATATACAACACTAGCTATGTGTATTGCAGAAGAGTTAAATGTAGATTGGGAAGAAATAAATATAAAAGCTGCTCCTGTAGCTCCTGTATACAATCACGTATGGGGACCTCTTATGATTACAGGTGGTTCTTCTTCTATTTGGGCAAAACAATTAGAGATGAGAAAGATTGGTGCAGCATTAAATATTATGATAAAAGAAGTAGCTTCAAAAAAATGGAAAGTAAGAACTTACGATGTTGAAACAAAAAACTCAAAAGTTATCAATAAAAAAACAAAAGAAGAATTTACTTTTGGAGAATTAATAGCTGATTTAGCCTCTATAAAGGTTCCAAATGACCCTAAAATAAAAGATTTAAAAGATTGTAAAATTGTAGGAAAAGCTCACTCTAGACACCCAAAAGAGGCTTGGGCAAAAGTTACTGGAAAAGCTGAATTTGGATTAGATGTTAGAGTTGAAGGTATGAAATACGCAGCAGTTTTACACCCAAGTGTTTTTGGCTCAAAAGTTAAAAGTTTTGATGCAAAGAAAGCAGAGAAAAGAGATGGAGTAATTAAAGTAAAACAAATACCCTCAGGAATAGCAGTTATTGCGGATACATGGTTTGTTGCAAAAGAAGCACTGAAAGATATAACAGTTGAATGGGACTTAGGAGAATTTGCAAAAGTAAGTACTTCTGATATGGATAAAGAATATGCTTTAGCCATGGAAAAAGATGGGGCATCTATGAGAAAAGATGGAGATAGTGTAAAAGCATTTAAAGAAGCTAAAAATACTATAGAACTAGATTATGATTTTCCATTCTTAGCACATGCTGCAATGGAACCTTTAGATTTTGTAGCACATCATGATAAAAATAAAGCAACTGTTTGGTCAACTGCTCAGTCACAAACACTTGCCTTTGGTGCAATAATGAAAGTATTAGGTACCAAACCAGAAAATATTACTTATCACACGCCATTTTTAGGTGGTGCATTTGGAAGACGTGGTGCTATTAATCTTGACTTTGTTTTAGAAGGGCTTTTTGTAGCTAAAGATGAGGGTTATCCTATCATGACTTTATGGACAAGAGAAGATGATATTAAACTTGGAAGTTATAGACCAAAATATAAAAATAAAGTTAAATTATCACTTGACGATAATGGAGATATTACTGCATTTGATGCAAAAGTTGTTAGCCAATCTATTTTTAAAGGTTCACCTTTTGCATTTGCTTATGCAAATGGTGTTGATGGAGCACAAAAAGAAGGTTTAGTAGATCATCCTTATAGTATAGACAACCACGATATGCAAGCATATATTATGGAATCTCCAATTCCTGTTCTTTGGTGGAGATCAGTTGGACATACCCAATCAGCACAAACATTAGAGTGTAGTATTGATCAAGCAGCACATATAGCTAAAAAAGATCCAATCGAATATAGAAAGAGTATGTTAACAGATAAAAGGTTTATTAATTTACTTGATGATGTAGCTTCTAAAGCTGATTGGAAAAATAGAAAGATAGAGAAAAATGTAGGTTATGGTGTAGCCATAGTTAAATCATTTGGTTCTATCTGTGCTCAAATTGCAAAAGTACGTGTTACAAAAAATGACTATAAAGTTGAAAAAGTTTGGTGTTCTATTGATTGTGGATTTGCATTTAACCCTCAAAATGTTGAAAATCAAATGATTAGTGGGATTAACTTTGGTTTAGCCACTCTTTTAAGTAGTGAGATTACTATAAAAGATGGTGCAACAGTTCAAAGTAACTTCTATGATTATACAGTAACAAGAATTTCGGATGTTCCTGATATTGAAGTAAGCATTATAAATTCTGGTGAGAAAATTGGTGGTATTGGTGAACCTGGAACTCCTCCAATCTTAGCAGCAGTTCCAAATGCTATATTTGATGCTACTGGAAAACTATACACATCAATGCCAATAAAAATGGTATAAACTTGTGTTTTGTAATAAAGAGTATTTAAAATTTATTGAAAGTAGTAGACAAAAAGGTTTAGATATTGTGGGTGCGAGTGTTATTCAAACACTTGGATCTACTTATTCAAAAGCTGGAAATATGATACTTATAAATTCAAATGAAGAATTTATAGGTGTCTTAGGAAGTCCTTCTTTACATAATAAGATTTATGCTTTTGGTAAAGAAGTTTTACAATCACGTGAGTCTCTACATTTTGAAAATACACCTAAAGATAAGAAATCAGGCCATGGTATTAGTAGATATTTGATTCAGCCTTTTTTTTACGCTGAGAATTATGGTGCCTTAGGTATTTCTCTTGATAATATAGGAAAGACTTTAAGTAGGTCGATTAAAGACTTTAGTTTTGAAATTATTGATGAGAGCATTGAAACAAAACTTGAAAATGAAAGATTTTATCAAACAATTCAAAAGCCATACTCTTTATTGATTTTTGGTTCAGGTTCTCATGTAACATCTTTGATTTCTATGGCAAATTTAATGGCATGGGAAACTACGGTTATTGATAGGGAAATTAAAGAAGAGTATGTAAATGAAGCAGATAATTTAATTAAACTTGAAAATCTTAAAGATATTTTATCCTATGATTTGAGTTCATATAATGCCGCAGTTATTTTAAGTCATTGTCCAAATACCGATGATACCTATTTAGAAGCATTGCTTGATTCAAATGTTGAATATATTGGCATCTTAGGAAATAAAAAGAACATGCAAAAAAAACGAGAACAATTTAATCTTCAGGATGATAAGAGATATTTTGCTCCAGTTGGTTTTGATATTGGTGGTAATACGCACCAATCAATAGCTTTATCAATATGTGCACAAATAGAAGCAAGAAAAAATGGAAAAATCTAATAATCTAGCCGTACTTATTTTAGCTGCTGGTACTTCTTCACGTTTAGGAGAACCTAAACAGTTATTAAAAGTAGGGAATGAAACATTAATTCAAATAGCTGTAAAAAAAGCATTGAAAATAAGCTCTAACGTAAAAGTTGTATTAGGGCATAAAAATGATGAGATTAAAAATGAAATAATTGATTTCCCTATATCAATAATGGTTAACTCAAATTATAAAGAAGGGATGGGAAGTTCTATCTCTTATTGTATACCTTACTTCCTTGAATTTGAAAAGGTACTAATTATGTTATGCGACCAACCCTTAATTCCTTTAAATCATTATCAAAAATTGATTAAGAAATCATCAGAAAATAAAAATTTAATTATATGTTCAAAATATCAAAATAGATTTGCCGTTCCCTCAATATTTCCTAAAATATATTTTAAAATGTTAGAAAATTTAAAAGGCGATAAAGGTGCAAAAAAGTTTCTTGAAGAAAATCCTTTAGATTTTGTATTGTTAGAAGATAAATATTCTATTGATATAGATACAAAAAAAGATTATCTTAATTTTTTAAATACTTAAAGATGGAGTGGTAACATAAATTCATACTTAGAATTTAAAACTATTTAAGTAAAAAAATAGTTTGACTTAATGAATATTAAAGTACCATATGGTACTATAAGACCATAAAACTCAAAAAGGCATATATCATGAGTATAGAAGAAAGTAAACGTTCAAGAGGACGACCAAAAACATTAAATAGAGAGCATATCTTAGATATAAGTATGAAAGCATACTGGGAAGAAGGTATTGAAGTAATATCTCTTAATGAGATATGTAAAAGGGCAAATGTATCTAAGCCTGGGATTTATAGAGAATTTGGAAATGATGATGGCCTATTAAAAGCTGTATTAGAACATTATGAGAAGAATGTAATAACTGAAGTTCAAAAGTTATTTATAGAAGATCTTCCCTTCTGTGATACTTTAGATAAGTTTGTATCAAGGTTAACAGTTAAAAGTACTAATCATGATGGATGTTTATTTATAAAATTGCGTGATTCAAATTATCCTTTAGGTGATGAAACTAAAAAAGAAATTGAGCGTATTCACAAACAATATGTTGAAACATATGAAAAATGGATTCAAAGATCAAAAGAAAATGCTGACTTTACTAAAGACATCTCCTCAAAGCTGGCAGCAAATTATATTGATACCCAAGTAAGTATGGCAATGAACAGAATATCTAATGGTTATGATGTGAAAACTATGAAAGAAATTCTAACTTTATCTTTCTCTATCTTTAAATAAAACCTATCACAAAGAAGAAAAAGATTAGCTCTTTCTCTTCTTTTAAAACCTAAAAACAATAAAATTCAAATAACTCCAAATTAAATAAACAATAAATCTTACAATTAAAGTACTATATGGTATTTTAATTAAGGATATATTAAAGTACCAGGTGGTATCATTCTAAATATAGATAATCAAAAAGGAAAAATTATGAAAAATGTTGAAGGTAAAGTAGTAGTAATTACAGGTGGAAGTAGTGGATTAGGAGAAACTACAGCTATTTCTATAGCTAAAGCAGTAGCGTATGCTATCGAGCAACCAGATGATGTAGATATTAATGAATTAGTAATTCGTCCAACAGTACAAGATTTTTAGAACAGAAATGAAAAACTATCTTCAAGAAATAGAAAAAATCACTTCTAAAGCAGGTGAAACCGTTCCTTTACAAAGGAAATCTTTTAAAAGAGGTTTTTCTTTTAAGCAAATGTCTTTTAATGAACAATTAGAGATATGGAGTTATATATGGACGAACACAAAAGTGTATAGAGCAGAAATGTTTTGTTTGTATTTCTTGGAGGAGCATATTAAAAACAAAGAAAAAATGCTTTCCTCTTGGTCAACGATTAAATTATGGCAAGACAAAATTAATCGTTGGGAAACAAGCGATAGTATTTCAAAAATATATGCTCAGTTAGTAGAATATGATGCAGAACTAATTTTGCCAACGTATAAAAAATGGAATACTTCTAAAAACCCATGGCATAGAAGACAAAGCATAGTGGGTTTACTTTATTATAGCGCACAGAGAAAACACTATTTGCCTTTCCAGGTACTTATAGATTTGGTAGCACCTTTAATTTCTGACAACGCTTATTATGTGGAGAAAGGCGTGGGTTGGACTCTTAGAGAAATAGGAAATATATACCCTAAAGAACAGGAAGAATTTCTATTTAAAAATGCAACTAAAATTTGTGCTTATGGATATAGTGCAGGTACAGAAAAGTGGGATAAAACAAAACGAGAAAAACTGAAGGAAGTTAGAAAAGTAGCAAGATTTCTAAACCGCAAAAATTCAATTTCAAAATTAAAAAGGTAAAAAATATGAAAAACAACAAACAAATATCAGCAGCGTTTCCTTTTGAATCTAAATTTCAAGAAGTATTAGGTTCTAAAATGCATTATGTAGATGAAGGAGATAAAAATTCAAAAGACACTTTTTTACTAATACACGGAAATCCTACTTCAAGTTATTTATGGAGAAATATCATTCCGCATGTAAGTCCATTAGGTCGAGTAGTTGTTCCAGATCTTATTGGAATGGGTAAGTCTGACAAGCCCGATATAGATTATACGTTTGAAGACCATATTACATATTTAGATGCGTTTATTGAAAAATTAGCTTTAAAAAATATCATTCTTATAATACAAGATTGGGGTTCTGCTTTAGGTTTTAACTATGCCAATCAGCACAGAGAAAATGTAAAAGGGATTGTTTTTTTTGAAGCTATGTCTCAAGTTTCTTATTGGAAAAATACAACTAAAGAGACCGAAACATTATTTAAAAAATTTCGTGACCCAATAGAAGGACATGAAATGATCGTTAAAAACAACTTCTTTATTGAAGCTATGCTACCTATGATGGCGGGCAGAGAATTAACTAAAGAAGAAATGGATCATTACCGAGCTCCTTATTTGGAAGAAAAGAGCCGTAAACCACTATTAGTTTGGCCTGGCCAAATTTCGTTTGATGGCGTTCCAAAATTTACCACTGACATTGTTAATTCATATACTGAATACCACAAAAATTCAGATGTTCCTAAGTTGTTGTTTTATGCAGAACCAGGACTAATAATTAATCGAGAATTAGGTGAGCATATAGCTGAAACTTGGGAAAATATTACTGCAGTAGATTTAGGTGAAGGAAAGCATTATCTACAAGAATCACATCCACACGAAATTGGGGAAGGTATTGTAGATTGGTATAAAAAAATATTAAATAAATAAAAAGATGCAATTCCTGCTGTTTCTATAGCTAAAACAGTAGGGTATGCAATAGAACAATCAGGTGATGTTGGAAAGGTAACTTAAATTCATACTCGTGATTAAAAGTATATAAGTTAAAACAAGAAGTTCAAGAACCTGTACTTATTGAACATGCTCCAAATTTCAAGTCTTTTTGGAACAAGCTCAAAAGTAGTTAAAACTGTTCCAAAAATAAGAGGTTGAGGAAGAGACTGATCAAAATTTAATGTCCTAATTTCAATTACCACTCCAGGTTTTGGTGTATCAATTATTTATGACATATTAGTAGGTATTACTTCTATCTTTTTTTAGTAATTAAAAAAACATTAACTTATTATAGTAAATGTGATTGAAAAACACAACTTTTCAACAATTCCAAAATACAAATAGTTACATATCTTTACTATGAATCAACAATTTGTGAAAATGAAATATCATTAGATAAAAATTGCATCAATCTAAAATTATCCCACAATTCAATGTCATTACTATCAGCTAGTTTTATTGCACTATTTAAAAAAGTACTATTGGTAATGACAATACCTAAATCACCATTATAGTGTGCCAAAGCACCTACAACTTCTTGAATAGCTTTTAAATTCACCTTGCTTTTGAATCTTTTACATTGGATAATAAACCTTGTTTCATCTTGCGTTTCAATAATAATATCTGCACCATAATCACCAGTAATAGGGGTAGCTATTGTTTTAAAACCTAACTCTTTAAATTTGTTTATTAATAATATTTCAAATTCTTGTCCAGTTAATTTATTTATATTTTCTATATCTATATTATCAGCAGTCAACTTATTAATCATAAATATCTTTTGAATTTCATTTAACCCCAATTTAATGAATGGATATGTTGGTTCAATTTTTGTAATATTATTTATAATTAGTGTTGCATTATCAGAATCTTTAATTTTTATATAATATTCTGCTAAAAGTACTAAGAATTCTATATTATCATTTGCTAATTCTAATTCATCATAATACTTAGCAAGTATATCTATTCTTTCTAATGAAACAAAAGCTTTAATATAATTATTAATTATTAAATCATAATCAGAGTTATTATCACCACATCCACCAAAATAATTCAATAAATATAGTGACATAATCGGCTTATTTTGCTTAATTAATTTTTCTATATACTTATTAAATTTAATATAGTTATCATTTTTCAAAATATGTTTTGATTCTGTAAATTCAGGCTTTGTTTGAAAATCAAAATTTTTATAATCTTTTAAAATTTGAGAAGTTTCAAATATTAAAATTACTATATTTATTATCTTTGATACACTGTTCTCATCTGTATTGATTAAAATTTTCATTGACTTATAATCTAACTGTTCAATAAAAATAAGTAGAATCTTTCTTATCTGAGAAAAATATAGTTTATCTAATATTTTCAGTAGTTCTAATTTTGTCTTTTCTTTAATTAATAGTTTTAATATTTCAACAATCTTTTCTTTGGGAAATTCGGGGTAGCAATAAAAATCAAAATGACTTAGAAAATATTCTATAATGTAAGAATCATTATTCCTAAATTCCTTGTTTTTATATAATTCTAACAGAAGAAAGTCATATTTCCAATAATACCCACCACTAATGCTATTTAGTCTAGAACACAAAGGATTTTTCTTAAAATTATTTTCTAAAAAAAGTTCGAATTCATTTTTCATCTATTTCCCATTCTTATTAATTTAATAACCAAATATAACTCATTAATCCTTAACTAAAAGTTATATATTCTATAGTTAAACAAACTGTCTTAAGTTACTTCTGATTTTTTAAACTTTTTATAAAGTTAATAAAATTCTCTACATCTTCAACTATTGATTTATCGTATTCTTCATCACGAATAATTTTGATTCAAAAATAGACACATTAATTTTGCATTTTTTGATTTGAATTAGTATTTCACTTTATAAATACTGATTCATTTCTGTAATGATTTTAGCTTGTAAGCTCGAACACATATTTTTTAGTACAGATGCTTCGAATTTTGCATTTTCTTTATACATTGGATAATCTTGTCCTCTTACACTAGTGGAAGAAGGTATTAGTATGTTACCTTTCTCATCACTAAATACATTTTTTCGTGAATCGTCAATTCTATTTTGAAATTTTTCAAAATCAGGTAATAATTTTGGTGTATAAATTGTACATAATAATTTTATATGTTGGAGACTTCTAGAATCTAGTTCTCGTTTTTCTATAATTTCTTGATTTATATTCTCAAAAACTTTATGAAGCTCTAATGAGATTATTTCTAGTTTTCCTAAATATGTTTGTTTTTTTGCATTTTCATTTGTATTTTCTATATTTGCAATAACAGAGAATGATGCTAACAAAGCCGATATTAAAACACCTATTGGCGTTAATGCTTTCATAATATCAGTATATTCGCCATTAACTATGCTGATAAAAATTGAATAAAGCATAACTAGAAATAAAAAGTAGCCTATACCTCTAAATAGCTTTAATTTTTGAGTTGTTGATGGGGTCTGTTCATTAAATAAATCGTCAAACCATTCTATTTTTTGTTTATGTGAAATTATAAAATACATTAATCCTATAAAGATAACAAGCCAAAAAATAAAACTTATAAAACTCATACTATTTCCTTGATTTAAATTTGATAATCTAAGAATATCATTTTTTCTCATAATATCATATAATAACTATTTTATTATTATTTTATAATTGTTGTGACATATATCAAACAGCATATAGATTATCAATTCACTCAAAGTCTTTTCTGATTTATAGAATATTAAATGTAAAAAAGTGGTGTACTTTTTCTTTGTACATATGAGAATTATAAATTTTATTTTAATTGCTAGTTAAAGTTGATAAATAGAATGTAATAATATTTAATCTTAAAAACTGCTCTATATTTGTATGAGGATTGATTTTTATTATTTATATCTAGAAAATGGTTTTAGGGTAAGTATAGGGTAGTTTTTTTTGAAAGAGCAGTTTATGTTTTTTACATCTCAGAATCTTTTAATTCTGAGATAAAACAATAAGTCCCACAATCTGTACTTATTGAACATGCTCCAAATTTCAAGTCTTTTTGGAACAAGCTCAAAAGTAGTAAAAACTGTTCCGAAAGTTAGAGTTTGTTGAACCATTGACTTCAGAATTTTTTGTCCTATAAACTGTAGCCTGATCATTTTTATCTGGTACTATTAATTCTATTACTAATATATGAAATTAAAGTTATATTTGTTGATTATAGAGTTCTCATCTAATTAAAAAGATGGAAGCTCTACCATCAAAAAAAACTTCTAAAACTTCTTAATAAAAAATAGGATTAATATTTAAAATTTATATATAATCAAAAAAAAACAAAGGAGAATATTTATAATGAAACTTTTTAAAGACTTAGAACAAGAACAAGCCATGGCAGATATCTTTATACTTATTAGTGGTGTATTTTTTACTGGATTTACATATGCTACATATACTAAATCCTACAACTTTTTTTATTTTTTTATATCGGTTATTTTTATTACTAGTGCTATTGCAGCTTATATTATATATTTTAAAATAGATAAAAAGGATGTGGAAACTAGAAAGAAATATCTAACAATAAATAGACTACACTTTATAAGTGAAGTTCTTATCTCATATGGTTTTGCATTAATATTAATTAGTCTTTTTTTCTTTTATCAAAACGAAAATAAAAAAAATGAAATAGTAAATTCATATGAAAAATCAAATATACGTAGTATTAATTATATGAAAAATAAACAAGAAGAATTTACTAATAAACATTTTTCAATTGATGATCTAAAAGAAGATGATTATCTAATTATACGAAAGAGTTCTAATAAAATTTATTTATTAAAAACTACAAAAAATGAAATTCTTGAAATGCAATTTAACCAATTTAAAGAAGATAGATATTACTACTTCTTTATATTCATATTAGGATTAATTTTTATATCTGCAGCATTTGTAATAAATTCTATAAAAGAAAAAAAGAAGTAGATTCCAATTAGTATTTATATTGTACCACTTGGAGTTTGTTCAACAATTCAAGTCTTTTTGGAACAAATTTTTCATTAGTAAAAACTGCTCCAAAAGTAAGAGGTTGTGGAACGTTTGACTTGAGAAATAGTTTTGCTCGGGAGGGTAAACTATTTCTCTCCAAGTGCTTCTTTTCTTTTCGTTAAAGTTTCTTTAGCACTATTAATAGCTTTAGTAACTTCACCATTTGGTTTTTCTCTTAATTTTTGTTCTGCTTCAAGAGCAGATATAAAATTTGATATGTATTTTTCATTTTCTAATTCAAATAAGACTTTAAACATAGCTTTTGCATTTGTTCCAGCAACTTTCATATAACCTGGTTTAGCATGAAGCAATCTAGCTCTGGTTGCTTTAACATAACGATTAATTCCTTTGCTAACATTTTCTAGACCATTTTCATTATATTTTTTTATACCATCATTAATACTCTTTTTATTTAAGGCACAAGCAATTTCTACCTCGGCAATAATTTTATGTTGTTCTGGTGTATTTTGCATATTTGTCCTTATATCTTCTTTTAATTTTGTACTCATTAATCATTCCATATGGTAATTTAATTATTCTAAAATATACTTATTATTTTGAAATACATATAATCGTTTACTATAAAACTTTTTCAAATCTTTAAGTCCTTTTTTTTCAATTAATAAATCATAGTGTTTTTTATTCTTATTAATTATAGATAAAGTCCCTTGCCAGTTATTATGTTCTTCATTCTCTTCATAAACACCTGTATCATCAAAAGCAAAATCTTCTTGAAGTATTTCTGAGAATTTATCATTTTTAAATGATTCTATTAGTAGCTTTGTTTCAGTATATCCATTTTGACTATAACTAAAAATATATTTAAATGCTATATCATTTTTACCTATTTTAATTAACTCAGGAATTGGGAAACTTCCCCATGTACCTAGAGTAAAATCTCTATTAAGTATTTTACTTTGAATTGTCCATTTATCGTTTTCTTCTTTTAAATGAAACCAATTCATTTTTGGGATACAAATATGACAATCAAAGTCTTCTAATGAAGAAGAAATTAGAAAAAGAAGTTCATTTTTATTTATTTCATATCTTTTTTGTAATTTATGAATAATTTCACTATTATCCTTATTTTCAAAATAAGATTTATTTTCCCCATATTTTTCAAGTTCAAGTATGATAATCTTTTCAAATAGGGAATCTTTTTCTTTTTCTGCTTGTTCTTGTTCAATCATTACTTTTAATTGTTTATCGTTTGGTATTAGTTCCTCAATACTTTTCATTTTTTCATTTCCAAATAAGAAACAAGCAGTTATGAGTATGACTATTGTTAATTTAAGCATTTATTATCCTATTTAATATTTAAATAATGATATATCATCATTTTCTTTTTTATAATATTTACTATTAGTATTATAATACAAATGAATCCACTATACAATTTTTGATACATATTTTGTAGTATCATTTATTAAATCTGTATTTATAATTTCTTTATTTTGCAAGTACCTAATAGCTCCTAAACATATTGTGGAGAGGTAACTAAAATTCATACTAAGAATTTAAAAGATTCTGAGATAAAACAAGAAGTCCCACAACCTGTACTTTTTGAGTTTGTTCAAAAATTCAACTATTTTTGTAACAGGCTTTCCATTTGTAAAAACTGCTCCAACTTTTTGTCCGCATCCCCGACTGTTCAGTATTTTGTGTCCTATCTCTTATTGATAGAGAAACCTTTATTATACCCTCTATTAAGTTAATGAAGTATAGACATATTTTTCTATCTCAATATACTCTTCACTTGATAATTCATAAGGTATGTCATAAGCTCCACAGATATTTTCAAGTAAGTCATACAGATATTCAATAGTATTATTAGATAAAAACTTATACACACTATTTGGATTCATTTGTTGTATCTCTTCTAGGTATAAATCTTTTAATGATTGGTTATTAAAGATATTTGATACAGTTTCAAAAAGAGTAATGACTTTGTCTTTTGTTAGAAGTGTTTTTGTTAAAATATCAGGCTCTTTGTTAAATGCAATTGCAATATCAAATAAATCTCTTGAATTACCTTTATCAGCTCTATAATAAATCTTCTTAGCAATAATCTCTTCTACCGTATCAATTAAAAGTTCATGTCCCCATAGCTTAACTTTTTGACATGGATTATGTGATTTCTTTATAACATCAAAGATCTGAATCTTACAATCTTCATCAATAACTATTTCAGAGTAAATAGGATGGCTTCTAAAATTACCTTCATATCCAATTGCTTTCATTGCAGTTTTTACTTCTTCACTCCAATTAGATTCTTTGAGTAGATGTTTTTTATCTTCTTCATCATATATAAAAATATCAATATCCGTTGAGTATCTATGATTCCAATAATAAGAAGCCAATGCAGTACCACCACCAAGTGTTGATACTTTATTTAAGTTATTCTCTTCCAAAAGTAGAAGTATTGTATCAAGCATAGCTTTTTGTTTAGAAAAATCATACATGAGTTAAGTTTCTTCTATCTAGAATATTTTGTAAAGCAGATGGTATAGTTTTTTTATTCTCTATATTTGAATCAATATGTTTTAGTCTAAATCTGCTATCCCAAGTTTTCGCAATACCTTTTAAAGTTCTAAAAGGTGAAGAAGTATATATACTTTTTATATTTCTTTTTGATACATTAAAAATTTTGATAAATTCATCTAACTCACTTGCTTCAAGTTCTTTAAAAAATTTTGCATATATACTTTGTTCTCTAATTGTTGCTTTATGATAATCTTTTTTATCAAAAGCTTTTCTAATATCATATTCTGTAAATTTTGAGGTTTTATCAATATTTCTGTTTAGGATGTGAAAGAATCTATGATTAGTTTTTTTACTTAGTTTACTTTGCACTTCTTTTTCATCAAGATTGATAAGAAGCTGATATAGTTTGTTTCTATTACTATCCTCTTTTTTCCAATCATTAAGTGTTGTAAATGGTATATCTAAATATTTACTAATTTGTACCTGAGTCATTTTTTATCCTTTATATAACTACATTATATATGAATATCGTGATTTTGTCAATTACTATGACACTTCAAGTTTATACTGATCTGTTAAAAGAAGATAGTACAAGAAAAGATGAGTTATTAAAATAGGTTCAACAACCTGTACTTATTGAACATGCTCAAAATTTCAAGTCTTTTTGGAACAAGCTCAAAAGTAGTAAAAACTGTTCCAAAAATAAGAGTTTGAGGAAGAGACTGTTCATAATTCTCGTATAATAAAATATTGAAAATATGATACTGTCTCCTGTTTAACGTTAATAGATCATGATCATGAACAATGTGGGTTTAAAAAAGATTACGAGGGATCTATACCTTATATTTTCAGTATATTTTAACTGGGTCATAATCTTTTTTTAGGTGATACAATTAATATATCTTTTTACTTATAAAGTTTTTAGTTTTAATCTTAACGAGTTTAATACAACTGTTACAGAGCTAAAACTCATAGCAATCCCTGCATACATTGGTGTCAGAATAATTCCAAAAAAAGGAAATAAAACTCCTGCAGCAATAGGTATACCTACTGTATTATAAGCAAATGCCCAGAATAGATTTTGTTTTACTATTTTCATAGTTTCTACTGATAAATTAATACTTTTTATTACAGATTTTAGTTCATTGTTAATAAGAACAATATCTCCAGCATCTTTACTTATATCAGAACCTGAATTTAATGTTATTCCAATATTTGCTTGTTTTATAGAAGGGGCATCATTTATTCCATCTCCTATAAACATAACTTTTGATTTTTCTTGAAGTCTTTTTATTACCTCATATTTTTCTGTGGGTATTACTTGTGCATAAACTTCATCTATTTGAAGTTTTTTTGCAATTTTAGAAGCTGTAATTTTATTATCACCTGTTAATAATACAGGTTTAATCCCCATTGATTTTAAATCTTTTATAACTTCAATTGCATCATCCCTAAGTTCATCTTCTAAAGAAAAAGAGCCAACAGTTTTTTTATCAATTGAAACTAATATAACTCCATTTGACTTGTTTAACTCTTGTTCATAAAAACTCAAATGTTCTTTTGAAATCAAGGCTTCATTATCATCTAATAATTTTTTATTTCCTAATAAATATTCTACATTATCAATTATTACTTTTATTCCTTGACCAGGTATTATATCTATGTCTTCAATTTTATTACTACAAGATATATTTTTATTTTCTATAAATGAAACAATAGCTTTAGAAATTGGATGTTCACTATATTTTTCGATTGAACCAATTATTTTAAAATATTTTTCATCTATATCTGTATTTGAAACAGAAATTTCACCTTTTGTTAAAGTTCCAGTTTTATCAAATACTGCATATTCTATCTCTTTTATTTGTTCAAGAATTTCAGGATTTTTTATTAATATTCCTTCTTTTGCTCCACGGCTAACCGAACTTACTATTGCAATTGGAGTTGCTAATCCCAAAGCACAAGGACAAGAGATAATAAGAACAGAAATACTTGCAATTATTGCATTTTGGAAATCACCTAAAACTACTCCCCAAACTAAAAAAGTCAAAATAGAGATGATTATTACAGACGGTACAAATATATTTGCAATTTTATCTGCAAATCTACTTATAGGTATTTGTTTGCTTTGAGCAGATTTTAAAAGAGTAATTATTTTAGATAAAGTTGTATCTGATGATTCTTTTATAACTTGTATTGTAATGACACCATTAGTATTCAGAGTTCCAGCTAAAACTTCGTCTCCCATCTGTTTAAAAACGGGTAAAGATTCCCCTGTAATCATCGCAGTATTTATATCTGCACTTCCTTCAATAATCAATCCATCTACTGGTATTTTTTCACCTGTTTTAACTAAGACTTTATTTTCTAGTTTTAGTTCTTTTACGGGAATTACTTTTATTTGATGATTTTTATCTAATAAATTTGCATTTTCAGGAGCAAGTTTCATAAGGTTTTTTAAAAAATCACTAGCTTTTTGTTTTGAATTTTCTTCTAAAAATCTTCCAAGTATTACAAAACTTATAATAACAGCCGCACCATCAAAATACATAAACCTTAGATGTTCAGGGAAAAGTGAAGGGAGGAAGACCACAAAAGAAGAATAAAAATATGCAGCACTAGTTCCTAGAGCTACAAGTACATTCATGTCATAATTTCTATTTCTAACTGCTTTATAAGCTAGTTTATAAAATCTTGCTCCACAATAGAACTGTACAATTGAAGCTAGTATAAATATTAAGTATGTATTTAAAGGAGTTTCAAAAATATTAGAAAAGGCTAAAATAAAAATTGCAATTGTAATAGAAATAGAAGTAATAAAAAGATTTTTTAATTCTTTGAAACTTTTCATTTGTTCTGCTTCAAGCGCTTTTGTATCTTCTTCAACTTTGTATCCAAGTTTTTCAATTTGTGAAATTAATTTTTCTTTTGAGTAAAGCTTTGAATCAATTTGAAACTCACCCTCACTAGAAGCAAAACTTACATGTGTTTCTAAAATACCTTTTTGTCTACTTAAAAACTTTTCAATACCATTGGAACAGTTAACACAAGTCATTCCTGAGATATTGAGGTTTATTTTCTTTGTCATTTTTACTCCTTATTTTCTTTGAGTAATACTTTTAATAATTCTTTTATATATTCATCTTTAATGTAATAAAAAGACATCTTTTTATCTTTTTTAAAATCTACAATTCCATATTTTTTCAAAACTCTTAATTGATGGGAGACGTACGATTGCTCTAATTCTAATACATTAACCATTTCACCTACACAAATTTCATAGTCTAATAGTGCATATAGAATTTTTATTCTAGTTGAATCACCTAATGCCTTAAATATATTTGATATTCCAGAAAGTTCCTTTTCATTTGGTAAATTATCTTGTATATCACCAAGATAACTTACCCCTTCACAACAAGAACGAATTAGTTTTTCTGATTTATTCATATTAAGCTTCAATGATTTCAAATCCAAGTTCTGTCATCTCTTTTTTAAATTCTGTTTCTTGTGTATCATCTTTTATTTCAACAGTAACTTCTTTTGGAGTTGTTTCTAAATTTACTTCAATCTCTCCAAAAATATCTTCTAATGAGACTTTTATCAAGTTTGCACAACTTGAACAAGCTATATTATTTGCTTTAAATGTTTTTTTCATATTTAACCTTAGTATGTAATATTATTCATATGATAATTATATCATATGAATATCATACTTGTCAAATATAATTCTATTTCTTAGCTTGCTTTTCTGCTTTCAATAGTTTGATTTGAATCTTTCATATCATAGATGAAATTTTTATAGATTGATTCCAAATTATTATTCTCTTTTTCTAAATCAATACATTCTTGTTTCTTAAGTGAATGTTCTACTAAAGCAACTTTTTTTATTAAAAAATCAAACATCTCTTTATTAAAATCAGGCAGGTCAGCGTGATTTAGTTTTTCACTACTATCTTTTCTCTTGATTACTTTTGCAGGTATTCCAACTGCTGTTGAATTTTCTGGTACATCTCTTACTACAACTGAATTTGCTCCAATCTTACTATTTTTACCTACGGTAATATTTCCTAATACTTTTGCACCGCTTCCTATTACGGAATTTGTTTTAATAGTTGGATGACGTTTTCCTTTATTTAAACTAGTTCCTCCAAGAGTTACACCTTGATAAATAAGAACATCATCTTCAATAATTGTGGTTTCTCCAATAACAACGCCAATTCCATGGTCTATAAAAACCCTTCTTCCAATTGTCGCTGCTGGGTGAATATCCATTTTACAAAAGAACTGTGATATACCCATTATGATTCTTGCTGTTAATTTAAAATTGCGTTTATAAAATCTATTTGCAAATCTATGATTAATAATTGCCCAAACTCCTGGATAATTAAATAATAACTCAATAGAGGAGTTTAAAGCTGGGTCATTTTTTTTGGGAACACCAAAGTCTTCTTTTATTTGTTTCCATAAGCTTAATGGTTTATTCTCTTTATTAGTTAACAACATCTTGCTGGTTCTTTAGTAGTTACAAGATTAACTGCTTTTCTTAATTTTTCTAAACCTTCTTCAATCACATCTTTAGTTGTTGCAATATTCATTCTTAAAAAACTACTACCAGCCTCTCCAAACCAAAAACCAGGATTTAATGCAATTCCTTCATCAACTAAAAGCTGATTAAATTCTTTTTCATCAACATTCAGTTCTCTAAAATCAAGCCATACTAAATACATGCCTTCAGAGTCAATCATTTTGATTTGTGGAATATTCTTCTTTATATATTCACCGATAAAATCAACACTTTGCTCAACATGAACTAAAAGAGAATTTAACCATTCATCTCCCGTATTATATGCTGTTTGCATTGCAATAGCTTCTAGTGCACTTGTTTTATCCAAATACATATTCATCATATACTTATCAAATTTCTCTAAAACTTCTTTATTTGTGGAATATAAAAAACTACTACTATTTGATGGTAAATTAAATGTTTTAGCCGGTGATAATAAAGAGATAGACATTTCAGATAGTTCTTCTGATATAGAACCATAAGGAACAAAAGAATGCCCTTTAAAGATAATATCACTATGAATTTCATCAGAAATAATATACATATCATTTTCTTTAGCAATTTTACCAATTTTATTTAATTCATCCCTCGTCCATACTCTACCAACTGGATTATGAGGATTACATAGAATAAATACTTTTGATTCTTTTGCTTTTTTCTCAAAATCTTCAAAATCAATTTTATATCTATTGTTTTCTAGCTTTAATTCACTTATTATTAGTTTTCTATCATTGTTTGGAACAATATGTAAAAATTTTGGAAAAGAGGGTGTTAAAACTAAAACTCCATCGTCTTCTTTAGTTAATAGGTTAATTAAGATACTAATAGAAGCCATAATACTTGGACTTGTTCTTAAATACTTACTATCCATTTCCCAATTATGTCTTCTTTTAAACCAAGAAATTATTGATTGTTTAAGTCCATCAATACTTTTTTCATATCCAAAAATACCAGCATCAACTCTTTCATGTAAAGCTTGTTTTACCTCTTGAGTTGTTTCAAAATCCATATCTGCTACCCAAAATGGCAATAAATCTCTTGTTCCAAAATAGTTCTGCTGGAAATTCTCGTCTCTTTTTACTAAATTTACTTTTGTGTGGTCTGCTATTTGATTAAACATTTTTTATCCTTTTATATATTTTTATTAGTTAATAAACTAATATCATTTGTTTTTTGTTTTATAATTAATATTAAAAGCGTAATTATCATGACAATAATTAGACTAGCCCCCAAATTAAATAAAAATTCCTGTACTCCGACTTCTTTTGTAATATTAAAAAATATTATTGGAGAGGCAAATTGTCCTAAAAAGAGAGAACTTGTAAAATATCCAGAACTCTTTACTCTATTTTGTGATGTAGTAAACTTTAGAAACCAAGTTGTAATATTCGTCATCATGATTCCAGCCCCAAGTCCTGCAATATGAGCAGGTATAAAAAATAGATTTAAACTTGAAATACTTCCATAGCTCATAAATCCAATTCCAAAAATAAAAAGACCAATAAGAAAAATAGTTCTATGAGAAAGATATTTTTTTAACTTTGCAAAAACAAATCCACCTAATGCATTTGATAATAAAAATGTTGAGATAACTAAACCTGCAAATTGACCAGAGGCCTCATATTTGTTTATTAACATAAAAGGAACTTGCGTTGGCATTACAAAGAAAACAGTCATATATAAAAAAGCTAATATATAAATAAAAACAATATTACCTTTTAATATAGAATTAGAATCTTCTACTATTCTTGCATCATCTGTTTTCATTTCATTTATTTGTGTTAGTGCTAATGGTAAAATTAAAATACCTAATAAATAAATACCAAATGTATATCTCTAAGATATATCAGCTAAAGCACCACCTCCTGTTACTAAGATTATTCCTCCAAATGCTGCAAAAGCATTTTGTAAACTCATATATTTAGGTCTCATCTGCACTGGAAAATAATCCCCAACTAACGAAGTAGCAACAATCATCAATGATGCAACAGCAACCCCAAATAAAGCTCTTGAAGCTAATAATAATTCAATTTTATCAAGGTATAATCCTGAGCTTCCAGCAATTACAAATATCAATATGGCAAGTACAGAAGATCTTTTTTTACCAAATTTGAAAATTAAATGCCCTAAAAATGGAGCAAGTAGTCCAATTGCTAAAGAGGGTAAAGTTATCATTAGTCTTGAGTAAAATTCTATATTTGCTACATCTTTAAAATATTCTTTTAAAGATGGTACTGCTGTTATAATGGCTACATTTGACATTGTTGAAAGCATGGCTAATAGTAATAGTGTAAAAATTGACAGTTTGTTAATATTAGTAAATGTATTATTCATAAAAGTCCCTTATTTCTATTTCGACTATTGTCGAAATAGAAGTTTAGAACCTTTTTGCTTAAAATAAACTTTTATATTTCTAGAATAATAGAAATATAAAGATTTTTTTAATAGATTATTGTTTTATTATATTAGAACACTTAGTATTTTCTTCTGCAATATCTTGTTCATAAGAGTCACTATCAACACAACATTGACTTTTTAATTCAAAGATTACATCACTTAATAATTCATAGTTTGCAATACATTTTAATACTGTACCTTCTCTTACTTGCGTTACTAAACCTAGATTAGCAAGTTTTGAAATATGATGAGAAAGTGTAGATGCTGGGATTTTTAATTCTTCTTGAACTGTTCCAACATTTAATCCTTTTTTTCCAGCTTTTATCAATAATCTATAAATTCTTAATCTTGTAATATTCCCTAATTGTGCTAAACATTTTACTAATAGTTCTTCATTCATTTATTTACCTTAGTTTTATTATTCTAGAATTATAGCATTTTATGCAAAATATAGAAGAATGCCGAATATCATCAATACAAAATGGATTAATCCAAGTTTTAATAAATATTCTAAATAATTCAAGAGATGTATTACTTCCAATTGAAATCAAAGAAGATATTATAGATAAAATTTTTGAACCATACTTTATAATAAAACATAAATTTGGAGGAACAAGTATTGGTTTGTATATGAGTAAAGAAATTGTTGAAAAACATTTAAATGGACGATTACATATTACTAATGATATTTATATATTTGAAAAGGAAGAATGATCCGGCTACACTTATTCATACTTAGAACATTAAAAGATTCTAAGTTAAAATAACAAGTTCAACAATTCAAGTCTTTTTGGACAAGATCCCCCTTAGTAATAACTGCTCCAAAAATAAGACTTTGAGGAAGAGACTACTCAAAATTCTGGGTCCTATTTAATGTTGACATTCTAAAACTCTAGAAAAAAAGATAGAGAGCATTAAAAAAACAAGTGTAGAAATACCAGCCCAAAATAAAATAGTATTCATTTTTTCATGATATATTTTTTTTAATGCTTGTTGTTCATTTTCTATGTTCACATTTAATTTATCTAGATTAAATCCTGTGGCGATAATCCAGTTGAGATTTTCTACTTTTAAAAGGTATGAAATTTTTGAATAGATTTTTGAGTCTTTTTGATGTGAATACTCTAAATAGGTACTCCTTTGTGAAGAGTTGATAAATGATTTTAGTTTAGGAACAAAATGGATTACATTATATTTTTGATCCTCTTTTTTTGTTTGTGATACTAATATTTTCGCATTTTCATCTATTACAAAAAGGTATCCATTATCCAGATATTTAAGTGTAGAAAAATGTCTTAACATCTCTTTTTTTAAACTTTTTTTAAACTTTTTTTAAAATCCTCTTTAAAAATTGCTGTAGTGATGATAAGATTATAAGGTGCAAACTTTTTTACGATTCCAAATTTTTTATATATTTTTGATGTGTCATTTGGTTTATAATAATCCCAAGTAAAAAAACCCTTATCTTGAGTTTTGGCTATTTTAATAGCTTCTTGAACAGGATAGTGTCCCATACTATCTTTTCTATTAAGTACTGATGTTCCTTTTAAATACCTAAATGCTGGATTTAAAATATTTATTCCATCCATTGTGTGTATAGAAAAATAACCGCTCCCCTCATCGAATCGCATAGGTTCAATCGCATATTTTATACGTTCAATAATCTCTTTTTTTGATAATCTATTTTTATTTTTATTATAAATATTTAAAGCTATATTATGTGCTACATTTATTTTTTCATTTAGCTCTTTTTTAAGTTGTACCTCAGAATCGTTAAGTTGTTGTTGGATATATCTATTTAATACATCAATATGTAATTTAATCCGCTCTTTATTTGAAGTCAAATACTCTTTTTCTATTTTTAATTTTTTAATTTTTAAATCATTATTATGTTGTATAGAGATATAAGTAGTTGCCGATATAATTAATAGTACCATAAGTGACGATGGTAGATATTTTATAATTTGTAGTATGGCATTTTCTTTTGCGATTGTATTCATGTACACCCCATCCTAGAGTAAATCTTAATGCAGTATATATGATAACATATTTACAATATATTTGAATCAAATTGCAGAACTATCTGATTAAGTTTAAAAAAACCAAGTAAATATTAAGGATAAAATCATTAAAGAAATGGAAATACAAATGCAAAAGCGGTTCAAGGATAGATCATCAAGCCCTGTAAATGATCCATTTACTATTTGTTTTTTTAATTCTTCGTTATTAATCAAACTCATGTGTAAATCCTATTATATTTTCATATAAATTTAATTGTTAGGGTTGAGAAACTTCTTTTTACACTCTCACAAAAGTTCAATAACTTGTACGTATTAAACATACTCCAAATTTCAACTCTTTTTGGAACAAGCTATACGTTAGTAAAAACTGTTCCAAATCTAAGAAGTTTTGGAAGAGAGTGTTCAGAATTTATATCCTATGTCTTAATGATAGATTATTTTATTTCAGAATCTTTTAATTTTGAGTATGAATTTATGTTCCCACTCCAGTGTAATAAATTTTAAAAACTAGATACTTTCAACTCTATTTTTACCTTTTGATTTAGAAAGATACATAGCATTATCTGCTTTTAATAAAAGTTCTTTTAATGAACTGTTTTCCACATATGTAGAAATACCAAAACTTGCAGTTATATTTCCCAAATATTTGAAATCATAGGTTGATATTTTATTTCTTAATTTCTCAGCAAGAACTAATGCCTCATCTTTATTTGTTTTTGGACAAATAATTATGAATTCTTCACCACCCCATCTTCCCACAGCATCTACTTCTCGAGTAAACTCAGTTAATATATTTGAAATACCCACCAAGACTTCATCTCCAGATAAATGTCCATATTTATCATTTATTTTTTTAAAATCATCAATATCTAATAAAATTATAGAAAAATCATCTTTATATCTTTTAAATTTTTTTTCATTCTCTTCTAAAACTGAATCTATTTTTTTTCTATTATTTAATTTTGTTAAATAATCAGTCGATGACAATATTATTAATTCTTCTTTTGCTTCTTCTAACTCTTTAGTATAATTTAAGTTATCAACAATTGAATATGTCAAAAGTAATAAGCATATAAAAATAGCAATATCACTAGGATACTCTTCCCATTGCACTAAACCATGAGCAATTAAAGATGAGTAAACCCAATAAAGCGATATGATAAAAAAACTAAAAGTTACAATTTTAGTTTGTCTATCTCCTTTAAAAAAGAAATAAACCATAAATATTGTCAATATTGGTAATGTTATAAAATTATAAAAAATATCAAAATATTCATATGTTGAAGCTATACTATAAAAACCAAGAAGTGAACCGAAAACTGCTCCCAAAAGATATATTAAATGAAATTGCCATATTCTTTTTATAATATTAAAAGGTACTTTATAGGTAATTATTTTATCCATAAACATAGCCATTCCAATGGGAAAAAAGAAAAATACAATTAATAAAATATACTGCTTTAATAATGGATAAAATAGAAAAATATCTAGTATTTTTGCCGAAAAAAATACATTTAATCCTTGAGTTAAAAATAATAAACCTAAAATAAGCAACTCTATTTTTTTACGTCTAGATAAAAAAGATATTAAAAAAAGTACAGCAACAAATATAGAAATGGAACCTATAGTTATTTTTGGTATATCATGTTCTAAAAGTTTTTCATAAATATTACCTTTTGAATCTATTAAGATTTCACCCCATAAACCAATATCAATATAATTTGAATATATTCTAAAATACAAATACTCATTTTCACTAAAAGAAGGAAGTGAAATCATATGCCAAGGCCAGCCTTTAAACTCTCCTTTAGCATTTTCATCAAACTCTCCAAAATCATATATTAATTTATTTTTTAAATAGACTTGTACAATAAAATCTATACTAAAAATATATAGATTGGGATCAGCAGGTAGATGCTCAGGCAGTTTTACTCTATACCATACATTTTTAAGATCACCTCTATCTAAAGGGTTGCTTGGGTAGATAATTTCTTTCCATTTAGAATTAGGAGAATCAATAGTCCACAAAGGAATATCGTTTTCAAAAGGTGAATCACCTAATCTGTATTCCCATTTAAATTTCGATAAATCTACTTTATTAGATTCATTTGCAGACGAAAAAAGAAAAGAAGGCATAATTAATAATAAAATAATTAATAATTTCTTCATTAACACTCCATTGATTTTATTGTTTTTAATATAGAGTCACTTGCAAATTTCTACAAACAACCCATAATTTAAGTAATAATTTTTTACCACAAAACACTATAACAAAGGCTTTTATATGACTATCATACCAAACATTTATTTTAAAAAAACTTCAATAGGTTTATCTAAAATATTGAATAGAATTTTAAATCTTGAAAATTCACTCTTCCTTACTATAAATATCAAATATATCTTTTAAACCTAAAACTGTATTAGAGTGCTAATATAAATTTATACTTAGAATTTAAAAGTATAAATAAGTTCAACAACCTGTTCTTTTAGAGAAATAGACATTACTTTACAATTCTTCTAATATATGAGATAAATAATAAGTTCAAAACAAAGGATTTATTATGAATGTAGGTTATGCAAGAGTTTCAACTGCTGGTCAAAATCTTGAGAATCAAATTGATCAACTCAAGAGTGTTGATTGCAAAAAGATCTTCTCAGAAAAAAGGTCAGGAAAGAATGAATCAGATAGAGAACAGTTTAAGATTATGATGGACTTTGTAAGAGAAGGTGATGTACTTTATATTACAAAACTTGATAGATTAGCAAGGTCTGTAATAGACCTTCATAATACTGCAAAATTCTTACAAAATAAAGATGTACATCTCAAAGTATTACATCAGAATATAGATACAACATCTCCAGCAGGTAGACTGTTGTTTACAATGTTAGGTGCTATTGCAGAATTTGAACGTGATTTAATCAATGAACGTGTTAGAGAAGGAATTGAAGCTGCAAAGAAAAAAGGCGTTCAGTTTGGTAGAAAAGCTATTCTGGGTACTAAAGAGAAAAAACTTATATACTTGCAACATGAAAAAGGAAAGTCTGTTGAATGGTTATCTAAGTCCTTTCATGTAGCACGTAATACTATCTATAGAGCAATTAAAGATGTAGCTAAAAAGTAGTAGTCAATTTAACTACTTCAAGATGTTCTAAAATTCAACTCTTTTTGGAGCAAGCTTACAAGTAGTAAAAACTGCTCCAAATATAAGAGGTTTAGGAAAGATTACTCTCAGGTTAAGTAAATCGGTTACAGAATTAATCTATACTTATTCCAATTGTAAACTTAGCCCCAGTATAATCAACACCCTTATAAGAATAATCGGAATTAGTAACCGTAAGACTACCATTTAAATGTATTCGTACAATTTCTTCACTCATATACAATCCAATACCAGTACCTTGGGAACAATGCTTTGTTGTAAAATATGGTTCAAATACGCTATCTATTATATCTACAGGTATTCCTCCTGCATTATCTTTTATCTCTAGAAGAAGTTTACTTTCCTTTTTGTATACATCAATAAAGATATATCTTTTTTTGCCTTTTAACGTAAGTAGTGCATCTCTTGAATTATTCAGTATATTAGCAAGAACTTGAATAAATTCATTTTCAATGGAAACTATAGAAATATCTTCAATATTTTTAACAATTTCTATATCTTTTGCTATAAATTGAGCAGTTATAAGATTTAATGTTTTAGTAATTACTCCTGAAATCAAGAATCTTGAAGTTTTAGTATCAGAAGGATTAAAGAAACTTCTAAAATCATCAATAGTTTTAGAAAGATATTGTGCAGAATCATTAATCATAGTTAATAATGTATTTAATTCTTCATCAGATAAAGAATTCATTTCTTTTTGTAATTTTGCACCAGTAGCTGAAGTTGAAATAGTTGAAAGTGGTTGTCTCCATTGATGAGCTATATTATTAAGCATTTCTCCTATTGCAGCCATTTTAGATTGTTGGAAAAGTATTTTTTCTTTATTTTTTAATTCAGTTATATCCATGGCAGATGTTATAACAGTACGTTTACCGTTAATTAATCCTAAAGGGGAAGAAGAAAATTGCCAGGTCAATAACTTTTTATTTTTGTTAAAAAAAGTAAACTCACCTTCTTCTACAGTTTCAGTAATTTCATAAAGAGAATCAACATGTTTTTTTGCATTACTTTTATTTTCTTTAGCATATACACTATTAATCCAATCATCAATTGTTGGGATATCTTCTATTATAAATCCAGAAGATTTAGTCCATGCTTTATTAATCATAATAATCTCTCCACCTTCTTTATGTAAAATCATAGGATGAGGATTTTCTTGAATAATAGTTTCAAGTTCTTTATTTTTATACTCTAATTCCAATAAGGTTTTATCAATATCACTTTCAAGTTTAATTTGTCTATTTAAGAGTATATAAATTATAAAGGAACTTAATATTGATATGAAAAAAATTGCGATATTTATAAGTAAGAGTGTCATTGAATCCAAAGATTCTTTTTTGCTTGCTAATAATGAAAGGTTTTGATTTGCTATTTTTAAAGAGATACTTTGATGAGGATTATT
Source organism: Poseidonibacter antarcticus (assembly GCF_003667345.1). Taxonomy (NCBI): domain Bacteria; kingdom Pseudomonadati; phylum Campylobacterota; class Epsilonproteobacteria; order Campylobacterales; family Arcobacteraceae; genus Poseidonibacter; species Poseidonibacter antarcticus. The sequence continues at coordinate 10,594 of NZ_RCWF01000012.1, read as the reverse complement.
TAGTATATTTTTAGATCCAAAGATATATCTCTTATCTTGAAATATTGAAATATTTAAGTGATTGTTATTTTCAGTAATACCAGCTTTTTCAAGAATATAACCCATATCTAAAACAATAACAACAAAACCCCAAAATTTACCATTATGTCTTATACTTTGTCTTGCTACTAACCCCAGACCACCTTGCCTTAATTCATAAGGGGCATTTGTAATAATTTTTGTAGAGTTTATTGTTACTTCTAACATTTTTATTACTTCAACTCTTTTATCCTTAAATAAGTTTTTATTGAGTGCTTTTTCATTTCCTTTTATTGGATATGTAAACGCATGAATACCATTTGGAGAAACTTGTAAAGCTTTAATTCCTTCAACTGAATTAAATAGTGTTTTTGCATATTTGTTAAGTTCAATGTTATTTTGGTCAATTATATTTTCTGCATTAATATTTTGTGAAATATAACTTTTAAGTAAGTTAAGAATTAGGAAACGTTTATTAATACTCTCTTCTATTGAAGTTGAATGTGCTTTTAACTCAGAGATGATGGCTTTATTTTCTTCCATTTGTAACTTATTTTTATACCAATTTGAAAGAAGATTTAATGTAGAAAAAAGTGATATAAATATAATAACAGGTAATAAAAATTTGATTTTTTGTACTAACATATTTACACCTCTCATAATATTATAACTTAATTCTAAATATTACTTCAATGATATATTTTAGAAGCTGTCTATATTAGAGTTATTAACTACTGGAGAGGTAACATTAATTCATACTTAGAATTTAAAAGATTCTTAGATAAAATAATAAGATCAACAACCTGTACTTTTTGGAATAATCTTTCCATTAGTGAAAACTACTCTTAAAGTGAGAAGTTAATGATGCGACTGTTCAAATTCTATGTCCTATTTAATAGTGACAAATTATTAAGTAAATACATCACTAAATCTCTATATATTTACTATAAAATCATACTTGAAGTTAATAATAAAGATCAAATCCCCAAGCTAAGTAATTCACTTAGTTTATAATTTCACTATATAAACAATAGGGGAGAATAAAATGAATTTAGAGACTATAAATACTGACTTACAAGATTTACAAACAATCTTGTCTAAAATAGGAAAAGTTGCTGGGTATGTTAAAATTTTTAATGTTGATGATGTTACAACTGATTTAAAAAATGAATTTTCTAATGAATTAAAAGCTGCAAAAGGTATTTGGGTTGAATTTGAGATTTTACCAAATAGTTCTTTATTTATCGTAAATGATATTATGGGTTTTATAAATGATAATTGTAATAACAATTGTGAGATAATCTTTGGAACAGCTATTAATGAAGATTTAGTTGAAAATAGCATTAAATGTAAAATATTGTTTACAGGATTAGTGTAGAAATATTAAATTATTAAAAATCCTCTTGAATTTAAATAAAAAAGAGTCATTTAAGAGTTATTTTCTAGATATAATAATTAATAAATTATTATTAAAGAATAAAATGAATTTTGATATTAGAATAAATAGATTATCTATAATATTAGAACTGTTAAATAAAGGTTATGATTTATCAACACCAAATCTTGTTGAAAGATTAGGAGTAAGTAAAAAAATCATTCAAACAGATTTTAAAGATTATATCTTGCCTTTATTTATAGATGATAAAATCTATTATGATTACTCTTCAAAAACTTATAAAGCAAAAAACAACTTTTTAACAAAAACTTTGTTTTCTTCTGATGAATTAGCAATCATTGCAATACTTAAAAATAAATCAAAAGATAAATATAGTGATGAAGATTTATCTCTAAAAGTAGATAGTTTATTTCTAAAATTTGAAGATGAATTAACTAATAAACTTTATCAAACAAATTCTATTGAGAAAATTGATAACTTTAAAAATGAAATAATCCAAATTAAAAATGCTGTTGAAACAAAATCAATTATCAAATGCCTTTATAATAAGAAAAATAGAGAGATATATCCTCTAAAAATCCTAAACCTTGAAGGATTTTGGTATCTAATAGTTTTTGAACCAATAGATAATAAAATAAAAACTTTTCATTTATATACTATAAAAAATATAGAAATATTAAATACTCATTTTTCATTTGATGAAGAAAAAATAAAAACCTTTGATAATGCAATAAGTGCCTATTATAAGCCAGAAAATGAACCTATGATAGTTCAACTATTTATAGATTCAAAAGTGTCACGATATTTCCAACGCAAACCACTAAACAAAACCCAAAGAGTTTTAAAAGTTTATGATGATGAATCTTGTGATATCGAATTAACAATTACAGACTATATGGAGATAATTCCAACAATTCAAAGATATATTCCTCATGTTGGTGTGATTGAGCCTGATGATCTGAAAATAAAAGTAAATGAGAATGTTGAAATCTATTTGAAAAGGTTTGGGTGATGGAGTTAGATGATTATACGAGTGTTGACAGATCATAATTTAGATATCTCAGAATCTTTTAATTCCGAGTATGAATTCATGTTACCTTTCCATACTCCTTATCATTAAAAAACTGCTGTAGATGGATTAAAGATTTGTGTAACTAGATTTAATATTATTGATATCTTTAAGTGTAAATTTAGGGGAAAATAAGAAAACTACATTATTTATAATATATCTTTCAAAAACTTTTAAATCAAGATATTTTAATTCATCATGTATTACTAAATCATCTATTTTATATGCTATTAATATATGACTTTCATCATCCTTCTTCTTGCCTATATAAAACTCTGTTCCATTTAAATAACTTTCAATTTCTTTTTTCTGTACTACATCTACAACTTCATCGAGTGAATATATAAAAAACATTTCAATAAAATCATCTAATACAAGATCGAGAGTATCATCGATATTGTTTAACTGATAGGCATTTTTAATTTCAAATAATTTTGATATATCTGCTGTCTTTGCTTTGAAATTTATATACTTACTATCATCATTAAGAATATCCTTTATTTCTTTTTTATTTATAGTAATTTCATCATTGAGTTCATTTAATAAGGTATTGATTTTTTCATAGCCTTTAGTATTAGAATTGATTCCTTTTATTGTTTCTAAAAGTCTATCTTTGAATTCTATTAAGTATTCTTCTTTTGTATTTAATTGTACTAATTCCATTATTTCCCCCTAACTATAGATAGTTGATAAAGTATTCTATACAAAATATACTTAGAATAAACTAACTATAGGTATGTATTTAATGAAGAACTGTACAATTTCAAAAAATGAGATGAAGAATATTTATAAAATAATTGGACGAAATGTTAAGAAGGCTAGAGAGAAGAAGGGTGTTTCTCAATTAAAATTATCGTTAATGATTGGACACAAAGCAGTTGGTGTTATTTCAAATGCAGAGCTTTGTATCCAAGATAAACATTTCAATATAGAACATTTAATAAAAATAGCTAATGTCTTAGAAGTAGATTTGAATGATTTTTTCGATGGTGTATCCATAGATTAAGTAAGTATGAAATTTTAACTATAGATTTTCTTGTTTCCTAATTTTAGTTTTATATTTACTATTGATAGATTTAGAATAATATATTTAGTTATTTTAAATCTATCAAAATCTTAAACAAGTATAATCAATACGATTAATAAAAACTATTTATACTAGTCAAAAAATAGATATATATGTGTGATGGAGAGGCGACTAAATGGATATTTATAATTAAAAGTATCTAAGTTAAAATAACAAGGTCAGCAACCTATATTTTTTGGATTCTTCTCTATTGTCAAGTGCAATCCAGAAATGCACCACTTTGTAACACTTATTTATTAGCAATATCTAATAAAACAATAATCTCATTATCTTTTTTCGTATAGTAATGTTGTAAGTCTAAGTTCACTTATCTGAGTATGATTTCATATTATCCTTTCAGATATTTCAACCAATTCGTAAAAATTTAATTAATAAACCTATCTCAGGTTAAAGCTTTAGTTTATCTAAGTATGAACTTTCAATATTGACGAATAGGCGATATTCGCCTATAATAATAAAATTAGAAAGGTATAACTATGACTCAACAACAAATTAGTAAACTATTAGATGTACCAGATAGAACGCTTAGGGATTGGAAAAAAAGTAGACAAAGATTATATACTCTTTTGGAGTCCTTAGAATACGATGAAGCAAAAAAAAAGATAAATGCAGTAGATATTGATGATATAATAATATTTGATCCTAGTGCTTACTCTCATAATCTTTTTTGGCAAACAAATGAACAAAGTGAACAAAATGTTTATACTATCATCTCAAACTATTTATCGAGTATGAATGAACAAGATATCCAAAAATTATGTGAACAGTTTGGTAAAAATATGGTTAAAAATGTATTGGTAGATAAGTATAAAAAGATCTACTCTAAGGGATATATATCAACTAGTGGTATGGATATACCTATAAATGGTACGTATAATCAAAATGAGATGTATAGAAGACTAAATGGTATAATAAATGACTGTTAATGTAAAAAAAAGCATTAGATAAGATAAGTGATAATGAAGTATTTAACAATGAGTTGTACTTCGTAGGAGGTACAGCTTTGGCTTATTATTTAAGTCATAGAATATCAGAAGATATAGATATCGTATCTTCTAAAACTTTGCCATATAGAAAAATCATTTCATCTATTTCAGCATTAGAAGCTATAAAACTTCAAGATGAAAATGTAACTGCACTTAGAATGGCTGGATTATTTCCTGATGAGTATATGATAAAGTTTGTACTAGATAAGGTAAAAATAGAATTCTTTCAAGCTAATAGACCCATTCAAAAAGAAATATTATCTCAAGCTTCATTTAACAGTTTCGAGAATACAAAATTAAAAATACTTGATTTAAAGTCAATTGCTAAATTAAAAATAGTTGCATTAATCATGAGAGACAAATCAAGAGATTTATTTGATTTTGGAGCTATTTTAGAAAATAAGATATTACACAAAGATGAGATAGTCAATCTATTTTCTAAAGTTAATAGTAAAGTAAATTCAGTTGATGATATTATAAATTTTATAAAATTAAAAAAAGAGCCTATATATCTAAGTGAAACTAATAGAATAGATTTAAATTTTGAAGAGATTAAAAATAGGGTAATAAACAAATTATAAGAAATCATCTGAAACTTGAAAATATTCTTATGTTCAACTTTTTTATCTATACAGAACTAGTTCTTTCAGAGTCTCTGTACCTTATTGAGTATATTCCAAATTACAAGTCCTTTTAGAACAAGCTTACCATTAGTAAAAGCTGCTCTATATTTGTACGAGGATTGTTTTTTATTTTAAAAGACTTATTATTCTATATAAAAAACAATTCTAGAGTAAATATGAAAAGGGAAATTTTTATTGATTCTATTTCTTTTGCACTTTCATATTTTTTAATGTTCTATAAATAGTACTTCTTTCTACATTATATTCTTTTGCTAGGGCTATTACTGAAATATTGTTTTGTTTCTTTTTATAAATCTCTTTAGCCTCTTCTATAGATAATTTTCTTTGTCCACATGATGCACATGATTTAGTATTCCCAGTAACTATATTAATATATGAAACATATACTGCTTTATGACATTTTAAACATTTACATTTCCATATAGCATGAGTATTTTTATTTTCAATAAACCTCAGAGGTAAAATACTATTATATATAACACCTCTTATATCTATTCTTTTACTCATTTTAATCCTTTGAGTATTAAATTAAGTCATATTCCATAGTAAATTCTAATTCTCTAAATATCTCTTTGATTGCAGTTTCATCATCTTTAGGAACTATTAAACGAGGTTCTTCTTCATCTAAAATCAATTCTATTCTTGAACCATTTTCATTATCATTTTTAATTGCAGTTGCTAAACTCATAAAATTATCAATACCATATTTTTCAAAGCAAATTAAAACATTTTCTAAACAATCATAAGTATATTCATTTTCTCCTATAAAATAAAAAGCATCATCTCTTGTTGTGTATTCATTAGTATCTTTTAATTGTAAATATTCTGTTATTACAGATTTTATATAAAATCTTGATACTTCATTATTTAAAAGTACTAATACTTTATCAGCATCACTCTTTTTAGTGGCTTTTACTTGTTCTACTGCTTTTAATACTACATTAAAAATAGTATTTTCTTTTGTGTCTTTTCCAGATAAATCACTATTAATATTTATCTCATGTATATACTCTTTAAAAAGTACTCTTATATAATTGATATTCCATAATCTTGAAGTGCTAGCACAGTATCATCAATACTATGTGTATTCTTTACATCATTTTTTGTAAATTCTCTCATAACAATCTTATAAATTCCATTTTCATTAATTGCTTGAGCTTTTGATTCTTCTAATTCCATAAATGTATATTCTCCTGTTTATTTCTTTATTATGCTTTGTTTTATCTTTTATATAAATTATAATTCTTTTAAAGTATTATATTAATATACATATTAATTTATAGTTGATAGTGATATTTTTTTAAATATTCACTTTATTGATAAAATTAAATATTTTAACTTTCGATATATCATAATGAGAGTTTGATAATATGATATTTTGTCAACCTTCTTTTATGTCAAGAGGTTCACAATATGTTTCTTACAGTCTTTGTTAAAAGCAAGCTAAAAAAGTCATAGTTATTCAGGAAATTTATCACCTGTTAAATTTGAAGAGAAACAAAAAATAAGAAGCTCTATAACACCAAATATATTTAAAGAAGATAAATAAGTGCTTCGAGGTTTACTAGAAAGTATGGATTTGTATATGAATTTCTTTCTTTACAGAATACTCCAAATAAATTTTAACTTACAATATTAACCTAATAGTTGTATATATAGATATTAGGTTTAATTAAAGATTATAATAGCCGCTAATCTAATTATTAAAAATTGATGGTATAATTAATCATATAAAAGTTATAAATACAACTATAAGCTTAATTAAATATATTTTATAGTTGTATATATAACTATTAAGGAATATATATGTTGGAATTTAAAACATCTAGAGAAATTGAAGATATTATAGCAAAAAGAATTAAAAGTGAAAGACTTAGACAAAATATTACTCAATCTTTAATGGCAAAAAAAACAGGAATGGCACTTAGTACATATAAAAAATTTGAGCATGAAGGGAAGGGTACTTTTGATAATTTCATAAGAATATTAATGGGATTAGGAAGGATAACAGAAATAGATAATTTTCTAAAAGAACCAGAGTTCTCTCCAAAAGTACAAATCAAATCTAATAGACTCAATAAAAAAGTAAGAGTAAGAGCTAGTTCAGAACCAAAAGTAGTTGCTAGTAATAAGAATGATACATTTCAAGGAATGAGTCCATTTCAAGCAATAATAGCAAAAGCAAAAAAAGAGTAATAAATGGAATTAGAAGTAAAAATATATGGAGAGACATTAGGGTATTTAGCAGAAGATAAGAACAAGAATATTAGCTTTGAATATGATGATGATTTTTTAAAAAACAATTTAGAAATATCTCCAATAAAACTAAAGAAATCAACTACTGGTATTTATCATAATAGTGATGATACTTATTTTGGTGGATTAGCAGGAGTATTTCATGACTCTTTACCAGATAAGTTTGGTAATGCAATTATTGAACAATACTTTGCAGATAAAGGTGTTGAAAGAAATGAATTATCATTACTTCAAAAGTTAGCTTATGTAGGTGTAAATTCAATGGGAGCATTAGAATATATACCAAGTGAAGAAACAGAAGAGATTAAAGTAGCACTTGAGATTAGAGAACTTGTTGATGCTGCAAGAGAAGTAATTAATGGAACTGCTAAACATGTAATACCAGAACTAATGGAATCAGGATCTTCTGCAGGTGGTGCGAGATCTAAAGCTATTATTGCATGGAATAAAAAAACTGGAGAGATTAGGTCAGGACGAGAAATTATAAAGAAAGATTTTGAACATTATATCTTTAAATTTGATGGTACTAATGATAATAGAAAAGCAGAAGAGTATACAAGAATAGAGTATATTTATATGAAGATTGCAAAAACTTGTGGATTGAATGTATCTGAAGTTGAACTATTTAAAGACAGAGAATATAACCATCTAGCAGTAAAAAGGTTTGATAGATTAGGACAAAAGAAAGTTCATCTTCACTCATTATGTGGAATAGCACATATAGATTTTAATAAACCAGGTATATTCTCATATGAAGATTATTTAAGAACAGTACAAGCAGTTACTAATAGTGAAGAGCAAATACAATTAGCAATAATGCATATGATATTTAATATAATAAGTAGAAATCAAGATGATCATGCAAAGAACTTTAGTTTCTTAATGGATGAGCATGGCAATTGGGTAAATTCTCCAGTTTATGATTTAACTTATAGTAATGGTTCAGGATATACTAGTTCTCATCAATTATCATTAAATGGTAAGAGAAAAAATATTAAAAGAGCTGATATATTAAAAGTATGCGAACTATTCGGTCATAAAGAAGAAGTAATTGATATAATAATTGATTCAATGGTAAAAACATTTTCAAATAGATTTGTAGATTATTGTGCGAAGCTAAATATAAGTGATGAGAGAAGAGATAAAATTCTAAGAGAAATGAATAAATTAGAGAAGTAATTATATGTACACTTAAGTGAACTTCTATTTAAAGAGAAAAAAAAGAATATAAAATAACTCCTCTTCTTGAAGGGAGTATTCAGAATTTTATGTCAAATAGATATGATATGGACAAGGTATTTGAACTAATAAAATAAGATTCCAGAATTGATAGAATCAGTCCATAGAGACTTCAGAGAAATTACTAAAACAAAAGGTACTTTTCCAAATGCAAGTAAAAAGTGGACAATGCCTATTTGGAACTAGTTTAAAACTTTCTCAATTGGTTATATTTTTTGAGGGAAAATTGGAAGAAGCTTTAAATATATAATTTAAAAGCTCACTTTTTTTGTTCCATAATCCCTTAAGTCTTGCGGAACTTTGTAGTTTTTACTTTTTGAACACTTTGAGGAACACGGAAAACTAATATGAGTGCTTCGTGTTCCAAAAGTAAAAAGTTGAGGAAGAGACTGCATAGAGTATTTAGAACATTATTAAACCACTTTATTATTTTTCAATAAAAGGTTTTTATCTGTAACCATAATATGGTGTACTATCCATTCCCTTAGAAAGTTAAATAATTCTGTCATCATTTCAATACCATAGTTATTTTTTATTGATTTATCATTCTTTATTTTTTGATAAAGACCATTAACTTTATCAATAAAATCTTGGTGCTCTTTTTTATGTCTTTTAATATCATCTTTATGATATAGCAACCCTAAACAGGACAATAGAATAATTATCTATGCAGCCATTTCGATTTGTAACATTTTCTCCTCAAATTTACTTGGTGACAAGTAATTATTATAGGAATGTCTTCGCTTCCTATTATAAAAAATCTCTATATATTCAAATTGATCTGGTTACACTTTTTAGGACATAGAATACAAAGCTATTCTAAGTTAAAATAAACAATAAGTCCCACAACCTCTAAATTTAGAGGTTCACCTAGCTTTTGAAAAAATTATCTGTAATTTGTTTTTCTTGCATATGAATTTTTTTAGACATTGCTCTTATTTTTTCATCTTCTTCATAGAGTTTTATTTTTTGTTTTACAAAATCTTCTGCACCATCAATAGCTTTTGATTTTTCAATTACTTCATTTTGTAATTGATTTATTCTATTAAGTGCGGCTTTCATAGTTTGATCATTAAGATTCAAAATCTTCTCCTATTTTATCTTTTATAAAATTATTATCAATATCTTTATAGAAAGAGTCATCTCTTTTGTCTATAAGATGTAAATTAATACTATCTTTAAATATTGATTTTATCTCTAAAACTGTGTTGTAAGAATTTATATTGCTTTTAACGAATACTTCTTTAGGAACTTTTCTATGAGTTACTACTTCTCTTCTTGTTGCATATTCAAAACAAACTTTGGGATAATTATAGAGATAATATATATCAACATTGTAGCCTCTTTTTAATAATCTTTCAATATTTTGAGTAGCTAAGTTAATATTAGAGAGATTAGAATCCAAAATAATAGAATATTTTTGTTTTAAAGCATAGTTAAAAAGTTCATTAAAACCTCTACTTGCAACTTTCTGGAAAGAATTTGAATTCTGACCATCATAACCAACAGGTTTAAAAAATTCTCTAATATTATCTGTATCAATATGAAGAATACCAGAATTATTTTCTTTAAAAAAAATACCTAATTCTGTTTTACCAACACCACTCATCCCAGCTGTAAATATTGCTATTTTTTCAGCTAAGGGTTTTACTTTGTTTGTATATTCACTTAAAAACTTTTTTTTATTTTTATTAAGATAATCTATTGCTACTTTTTCTAGTTCATCCAACTAAAATCCTTTTTTATGTAGTTTATATTATAACAGTTTTTAAAATTTTTTGATATTTTTTAATCTCACCCAGCAGGAATCCACCGATAAAGCGTAGCCAATGAAACACCTAAATCTTTAGCAACAATTTTTGGATGAATACCACTATTTAATAGTTTTTTTGCTGATGC
>NZ_RCWF01000011.1 GCF_003667345.1 Poseidonibacter antarcticus | reverse complement strand
ACAAGAAACAATAGCACAAGAGTTAAAAGAACTAGCATCTAATTTTGTGATTTATACTCAATCTACGTATTAAGAATCTACTTAGCAATATATTTTCTTAACTAATTAAAAGTTTAAGTGGTATAAAATACCACTTAACTTAAAGCTCTTAGGAAATATCATGGATGATAAACTATTACTTGAAAATGAAAACTATAAAAAAATAGAAAAAGTAATAAGATATATTGATGAAAACTTCAAAGAACAACCCTCAATAGACACCATCTCAAAATACATAGGAATGAGTAAATTCCATCTTATTAGAGTATTCAAAGAGTACGTTGGTGTTACTCCAATTCAATTTTTACAATCAGTTACACTAAACTATGCAAAAGAGCATTTAAAAGAATCCAAAAGTATTCTTGATAGCTCACTTGATATAGGTTTATCAAGTCCTAGTAGACTTCATGATTTATTTGTAAACATCATTGGAGTTACACCAAAAGAGTATAAACAATCAGGAAAAAATGTAGAAATTACTTATGGTTATGGCTTTACACCTTTTGGTGAAGCTTTAATTGCTTTTACAAAAAGAGGTATTTCTTATCTTGGTTTTGTTGATAATAACAAAGATTCGATTTTTTCAAGATTTAAAGAGATTTGGGAAAAAGCAACATTGATAAAAGATGATAAAAAAGCACAAGATTATCTTGACAATATTTTTATTGAAAAAAAGAAGTTTGATTTATATGTAAAAGGAACAAATTTTCAAATAAATATTTGGAAAGCCTTATTAAATATTCCAAATGGAACTATTACAACTTATCAAGAAATTGCAAATAGTATAAATAAACCAAAAGCAGTAAGGGCAGTGGCTAGTGCAATTGGCTCAAATCATATCGGTTATTTAGTACCTTGTCATAGAGTTTTAGCAAAATCTGGTGCCATGAGTGGTTACCGTTGGGGAATAGAACGTAAAAAAATATTAATTGCTTACGAGGCTTTGAAGAATAAAATCTAGCGAAATAATAAATATAAGAACAATTAAAAAACTATATAAAAAAGAAAAATTAAATAATATTTTGCTATAACTAAATATCAAAAGGAGTAATTAATGTCTAACTCTATATTTAATAAATATAAACTTCTTGTTTTAATCAGTATTCTTTTATTATTAGGTTTTTTTACAACTTCATACTTTAGCTATAAAATTGCAGTTGATTTAACAAAAGACGAACTAAAATATAAATCTTTACCTTTAAGTAGTAATAGCATTTATTCTGAGATTCAAAGAGATTTATTAAAACCTAATTTAATATCTTCTTTAATGGCGCAAGATACATTTATGATTAATTGGATTTTAAATGGAGAAAAAAATGTAAATGAAATATCTTCTTATTTGGAGTCAATTAAAAATAAATACGATACTTCTAGTAGTTTTTTAGTATCAAATATAACAAATAATTATTACTACTCAAAAGGTATTTTAAAAAAAATAAATCAAAAAGAACAAAGAGATAAATGGTTTTATAGACTAAAAAATATTACAGGTATTTATGAGAGTAATATTGATATTGATTTAGCCTATAAAGATTATATGACTATTTTTACAAATTATAAAGTTAAAGACTCTAACGGTAATTTTATTGCCGCAGTGGGAGTTGGTTTACAAACATCACATATAAGTAATTTATTAAAAGTTTATAAAAAGAAATATAATCATAATATCTATCTTTTTAGTAAAGAAAAGAAAAAATTAATTACTTCAAAAGATATGAATTCATTTGATGAAAAAAATCCCAAATTTATAACTTCAATAATTAATAATTTTAATCAAAATAATAAAACAACACAAGAGTATGTAAAAGATGGTAAAAACTATATCATGAATATAAGATTTATAGAAGAATTAGATTTATATTTATGTGTTGAAGCAACCGAAGAACAATTTACACAAGAAATTGAAAATACTTTTTATTTAAATATTCTAATGTTTACAATTATCATTGTTATCATAATGATATTAATCATTTATTATATAAATAATAATCAAAATACTCTTCATAAATTCGCATCTACAGACAAATTAACGTCATTAAATAATAGAAATAATTTTGATAAAGCTTTTAAAAATATTTTTGATTCAAGTAAAGAAGATTTAACTCTTATTTTATTTGATATAGATAATTTTAAAAGAATTAATGATGAATTTGGACATTTAGTAGGTGATAAAGTTCTAGTTAGAGTTTCAAATTTATTTAAAAGAACATTTAGAGAACATGATTTAATTGCAAGATGGGGAGGTGATGAATTTATAGCACTTCTTCCAAAAGTGAATAATATCAGTGCTTATAAATTAGCAGAAAGATTAAGAATAAAAATAAAAAATGATGAAATTTTAAGAGAATTACTTAAAAGACCAATAACTATTAGTGTTGGAATCATTACTAAAAGTAATGAAAAAGATATAGAAGAACTTTTTATAAAAGTCGATGAAAATTTATATAAAGCAAAACAAGATGGAAGAAATAAAATAGTCTATTAATTTCATTAAAAATTTAACATACCACCAAATGAACACCAAAAAAATATAAACTCCTACTAAACAAAAGGAGTTTATATGTCTTATACTAAAAAAAGATACCTCACATATCTATTCATCACTGCATTTACGCTAGTAATACCTTTTATTACAATTGATGGTAATCATATGTTACTTTTATCATTTGATAAATTACAATTTCATATCTTAGGCTTTGTTTATAATGTAAATGAACTTTATGTTATGCCATTTTTACTAATGTTTTTATTTATTGGTATTTTTGCTATGACTACTATTTTTGGTAGAGTTTGGTGTGGATGGTCATGTCCTCAAACAATCTTTAGAACTATTTATAGAGATTTAATTGAGAGTACTATTTTAGATATTAGAAGAATTAAAAACAAACAAAAAGATATTGATTATTCAAAAAAATCAAATCAACTGAAAAAATATATATCTATTTTTCTTTGGATTATTATTTCAACTATTATTGCTACAAACTTTATGTGGTATTTTGTTCCTCCTGAAGATTTTTTTGTTTATATTCAAGATCCTGCTAATCATTCATTTATGATTATATTTATAATCTCAATTGCAATGTTTTTAGTTTTTGATATTGTATTTATGAAAGAAAACTTCTGTGTTTATATTTGTCCATATTCTAGAATACAATCTGTTTTATATGACGATGACACAAAACAAGTTGTATATGATACTTCAAGAGGTGGAAATGTTTTTGTAAATAATGAAAAATCTATTTTCAAAATGAAAGAATGGAAAGCAAATGAAGAGTGTACAACGTGTGAAGCTTGTGTGAAAATTTGTCCTACAAATATTGATATTAGAAAAGGTTTACAAGTTGAGTGTATAAACTGTTTAGAATGTTCTGATGCATGTACTACAGTAATGGGAAAACTTGGTAAAAAATCATTAATCAACTGGGGAAGTACAAATAGTGTTATAAATAAAAGAATATCAAGACTTCTTACAAAAAGAAATGTTACATATTTTATTTCACTTTTATTATGTGTTATTTTAGCTGGAGTTTTTGCTTCAAAAAAAGAATACTTTTTACTAAATATAAATAAGACTACTAAGCTTTATAATATTAAAGAAAATGCAAAAGTTTCTAATAATTATATTTTAACATTTCAAAATACGCAAGATAAAACATATACTTTTGATTTAAGTTTAGAGGATAAAGAAAACTTTAGAATAAAAAGATTTAAGCCCTTTAGTTTAGCTGCTAATAAAAGAATAAAAAAGATTCTAATTATAGAGACTAAAAAAAGACTTTATTTATCAGATAAGAAAGACACACCATTAAAAATAAAACTAATTGCAAGAGCACTTGAAGATAAAAAGATTACTTTACAAAGAGAACTAGCATTTATTTATCCAAGAAACGACTTAATAAAAGATTAGTCAAATGATTTCTCAAAAAAGAGGGTGAAAACTGCTCCCTCTTTTTTGTTTTCTACTTCAATTCTTCCTTCAAAACTCTCTTCAATAATTAACTTTGATAAATAAAGACCAATTCCAGAACCATCAATCTTTGTAGTAAAATATGGCTCGAAAATTTTACCTAAATTCTTTTTATTTATTCCGCCAGCATTATCTTCAATACTAATTATAACCTCAGCATTGCTAGAGCTAATATCTATTTTTATATTTGGTTTTTCTGTATTACTTAAAGCATCACTTGCATTTGATACAATTGCAAGTACTACTTGTGAAAGTTCATTTTTAACTCCAAATATTTTAATATTTTCATCTGTATTTATATTAAACTCTAAATTAATATTTTTCTTTTTTAAATTTGAATCAAGTATTGTAAGACAACTTAATATTGACTCTTTAACACTAAAGTTTTCTTTTTGTTTTGAAGGAGTGTAAAACTCTTTAAAGTCATCAATAGTTTTTGATAAAAACTGTAACTGGCTATTTGCTTGTGTGATTTTTTTCTCAAAATATACCTCATCAAGATTTTGCTTTTCAAAGCGTTTTTTTAAGTTCATCAATATATACGATAAGTTATTCAATGGCTGTCTAAATTGATGAGTAATATTTCCAATCATTTCACCTGATTTTGCTAATCTTGATTGTTGTAATAACATATCTTCATAAGATTTACTTTGTATTTTTAGATTATTATATCTATAGGCAACTGATATAGTAAAAAGAATCGCTTCTATACCAAAAACTAATAAAACTAAATCCATATATCCACTTTGTATATAAACGCTTTTAAAGTCTATTACAAACAATATAAAACATAAAGCAGACCAACCAAGAACATATATAACAGTAGGTTTAAATTCTTGTTTCAAATTAAAAATAATTGATACAAATAAAATTGCATATATTATACTATAAGGTAAATACTCAAAAAGCATATAGTGGTAAAAAGCACTTAATATTACAAGATTAAAAAGTAGGGTGTTAAATACTAACTCTTTAAAGTTTCTCATCTTAGGGAAAAACTTGCCTTCATAAAAAGATATAGCAAATACTATAGCACTCAAACTTGCAAAACCTAAAGCTAATTCTTGAAAAACTGAACTTATAGAAAAAAGCTTACTATATACCACTATATATACTAAAGAGAAAACTTGCATAAAACAATAACTAATATAAAACATCTCTTTTGAGTATATATATCTAATCAAGGTATATACAATAGTCATAATCAAAATACCAAAGGTAATTCCATATACAAGTATTGTATTTAAATCATATATGAGCGTATTCAATTTTATATCCAGTTCCTGATAGATTTGATATTAGCTCTTTTGGAATTTTAGTTTTTATATTCTTAACTAAAGTCTTTAAAGCATCTTTACTCATAACACTATCATTCCATACATAGTTTTCTATTTCACTATAAGATACATATCTATTTTTATTTGTAAGTAAAAGAGTTAGAAAGTCTATCTCTTTTGTTCGTAGTTTAACAATTTCATTTTTGTATACTAGTGTATGATTAAAAATATCAAAGGTACATTCATCATTTAAAGTATAAATATTAGAAGTGTTATTTGTAATACTCTCTATACATAAATTCAAAGCTTCTTCAAACTCATTTTCTTTAACTGGTTTAATCAAATACTTTACAAGTTGCAGTTCTATTGCTTTAAACAAATAGTCTTTATGTGAAAAAGCAGATATTACAATCACTTGTACTTTCTTATCATTTTGTCTAATTCTTTGAATAAACTCCAAACCATTTAATTTTGGCATTTGAATATCTGTAATGATTAGATGAGGTTGATGCTTTTCATAAAGCCTTAATGCACTTAAAGCATCACCTGCTTCATATATATTCTTAAAATAGTTTTCTAAGTACTCTATACCATTTTCTCTAGCAACTTCATCATCTTCTACATAGAGTACTTTTATTTTGTCATTTAAGTGTTTGTTCATTTTGTACTACTTAATACTACTTTTGTAATAAAGGCAATTTATTTAATAAGTTCTCACAATAATCCCATTGATCCAAAGTCTCTTTCCATTCATTAGGAATTGCATCAACACCAAAATATGCACCTAATACCATTCCAATTGCAATTGCTCTTGAGGCATTATCTCCACCTACCATTGCATTTGCTTGTAGGGCTTTTTTAAGACCATCTTTTTCGTTTGCATATTTTAGTATAAAGTAAATACTTCCAGGCATTGTTCCTTCAGTTGGACTAGCTTTTCCTACTTTAATAGGCTCACTTCTTCCAATATCCCAAAGTCTTGCCATTGAAGTAATTGCTAAATCATCACAAAATAACTCTTTTGATAAATCACTTTGAGGATTTGTAGCTTCTTCATATTTCTCAATTGCTTGTTTTGTTTTTTCTTCAAAGAAACCACCCATTAAAATTGCAACATCTTCAATTGCAGACCTTGGCTCTTCACCTCTTAAAACTCTATGAGTAACGCGAGCAAAAAACTCACCACCACCAAGAGCATAAAAGTCCTTATGTGTAAACATAGCTTTTCTTGCAACATCAACTATCTCTTCTTCTGTTTCATAGTATGAGTGAGCTGCCACGTGTCTTATTGCTGTTGCATTTGAAATACCGCCAAGATACTCAACAGCTGTTCCATTTTTAACTTGAGAGTATGTCTCTTTTGTCATAGTACAAATCCATGAACCCCAAGAGTGTTCTAATCTATTCATCCAATGTGGAAGCATAGGTGCTACTTCAAAAGCTCTAGGAGGATTTGCAATACTTGCTAGGTGTTCTAAAACTAAGATATTATAATCACCATAATCTGTAGTTCCTCCTGCACTTTTTCCTGGATGATAGTTTCTTTGACCCCAACCAATACCGTGAGTTTCTCCTCCCATCATTTCACCAGGACTCATAAACTTTTCTATTGGTTTTTGTCCATAAGCTTCATATATCTTTTTTGCATCATACTCATAGTGTGAACCTAAACATAAAGCATCACCAACGATTGCACCAAAAAATGCACCTTTTAATTTTTTATCATCTAATTCTTGTTTTAATTGCGTATTCATATATGTATTCCTAGTTTTAATATTCTTAATATTTTTAATCTTATTTATTTAATAAATCATTATAACTTATTTTCTTTATGATAAAATTCACTTATGAGAGAATATAAAACAAAGACAAAAGAAATAATACTAACAACTACAATAGATACTCCATTTGGTCAAATGTTTGCAGCTGCTTCAAAAAAAGGAATTGTAATGCTTTGTTACTTTACACCTTTTAATATAGAAGCTAGAATTGATATTTTAAAAAAGAGTTTTGATACTGATGTTATTCCAGCAGAGTGTGAATACTTTGATATGCTAAGAGTTCAGCTTGATGAATATTTTAATAAAAAAAGAACAAGCTTTGAATTACCAATGCAATTTTTAGGTTCAACATTTCAAATAGAAGTATGGAAAGAGTTATTAAATATACCCTATGGTACTACACAGAGTTTTTCTACATTTGCTTCAAAGATTGATAGCTTACAAACACAAAGAGCAACAGCTAAGGCAATTGAAAGTCCACTGGCACAAAATATGTTAAATATTATAGTTCCTTGTCATAGAATCCAAAAAGATGATCAAAGTACTAATGTATATGCAGGAGGAGAAAAAGCAAAAGCTTTTTTATTAGATTTAGAAAGTAAAAGAGTTTAAGTGATAAATCAATCAATATTTAGACAATATGATATTAGAGGTATTGTCCCAAAAGAATTAAATAGCCATAATACTAAACTAATAGGGTATTACTTAGGTTTAGAAATACAAAGAAGAACAAAGAAGCAAGCGTATATTGTTGTAGGCTATGATATTAGAAAACACTCTTATATGCTTTTTGAATCTTTGATTTCAGGACTTAATAAATCTGGATGTAAAGTATTAAATATTGGACTTGTAGCAACTGGTGTTAATTATTTTGCTTCATATCAAGAGTTTAGTATAGATAATACACAAATTAAACCTGATGCTTCAATTATGATAACAGGTAGCCACAATGCAAAAAAATATAATGGCTTTAAAACTACAATACAAAATCAACCATACTTTGCAGATGATTTAATCAAGCTTTTTGAAGATATAAAGACAAATGAAAGTATAGAAATTCTTGATAATCATAACTTTATTAAAGTTGATGCAAAAACTTTATATATAGATTATATGATTAAACAATTCTCACATTTAAAAGACTTTCCTACAAAATTTGTAATAGATTGTGGAAACGGTATGGCAAATACAGTTATTACAAAAATATTTGATAAACTAAATCTAAACTATAAAGCTTTATATACAAAACCAGATGGTGATTTTCCAAATCATCACCCAGACCCAAGTAATGAAAAAAACTTAAAAGATTTGAAAAGCCTTTTAAAAGATGATTGTCATTATGGTTTTGCTTATGATGGTGATGCAGATAGAATTGCAGTTCTAACACAAAAGCATAATATTAAAGGTGATATTTTAGCTTTTTTATTTTCTAAAACTATGAAAAATCCTGTAATAATAGGAGAGGTTACATACTCACAGAATGTTTTTGATGAAATTAATACTCATGGAACTTCTGTTATGAATAAAACTGGATATTCAAACTTACGATTAAAGCTTCAGGAATTAAACGCTGATTTAGCAGCTGAGGTTTCAGGGCATATATTTTTTAATGATAGATATTATGGTTATGATGATGCAATTTATGCAACATTTAGAGTATTAGAATTAATCCAATCAGGAATGAATATAGATGAAGAGATAGATTCACTTCCAAAGATATATACAAGTTCTAATATTGAAATAGAAGTAAAAGAAGAAGATAAATTCCCACTTATAAAAGAAATAGAAAAATCACTAAAGAAAAAAAATAGAGATTTTCCAATTATAAAAAATATTATAAAAGTTGATGGTCTTAGAATTAACTTTGAATATGGTTGGGCATTAGTAAGAGCATCAAATACAAATCCAATACTTGTGACAAAATATGAAGCAAGCTCTTATGCAACAGCTAAAACATATCAAAATGCCCTAGAAAGATTAATAAAAAAGGAAATAAATGAACTTAGTATCACTACAAATTAAAACAGATGAAGATTTTTCAAAGAATCTAAAACATTTAAAAGATTTAATAACAAAAGCTCCACAAGATTCAATTATCCTAGCTCCTGAAATTGCACTAAGTGGTTTTTGCTATGACAAAATGCAAGAAGCAGCAGAATTTTCTATTAAAGCAATTGAACAAATAAAACAATTAGCTATAAATAAAACAATAGCCTTAACATTAATTACAGAAGAAAATGGAAAGTTTTATAATACACTTCATATTTTTGATAAACAAGAAGTAATTCATACTCAATCAAAAGTCAAACTCTTTCCTTTAGGAAATGAACACGAGTATTTTACAGTAGGAAAAAAAGAAGATATTAAAATAATTGAAATAAATGGAATAAAAATTGCAACACTAATTTGCTTTGAGTTAAGATTTCCCCAACTTTGGCAAAAAGTAAAAGGTGCTGATATTATTTTAAATCCTTCAATGTGGGGAATAAAAAGAAAAGATCATTATGAAACTATTTCAAAATCTCTTGCTTTAATAAATCAATGTTTTGTGATTGCTTCAAATAGTGCTGATTTTAATATGGGAAAAGGAAGTGCAATTATTTCACCATTTGGAAATGTAAATAAAGATGATGAAAAAGAGATGATAATTCAAGAAATTGATTTAGATGAAATAAAAAAAGTAAGAAAATATATAAATATTGGTTTAGATAATTAGTAAGAAATTTATAAAAATAAATTTAAAATGTGAGAAATTCAAATAAAAGGAAATAGATTAAAAATTTAATCTATTTTCATTGCAGCTTTGATATCTTCTAAAGCTACACCACTTTGTTTGGCTAGTAATGCTATTTTAATAATTCTTACTATGTGATTTGGTATAAATTTGTATGTTGTAAAAGTAGTTGCTTTTACACCTATCTCTTCTGCAAAACTTCGTTGAGAAGTAAAGCCAATCTCTCTAATTAATTTTTTGAATTCTTGTTTTTTCAATCTTTTTACATCTCATTAAATTTTTTTGGAATTATAATAAGGACAAACTAAATAGTAAGTTAAAATACACCGAAAACTAGTAAAAAATAGCTAAAATTTGACAATTTGTTATATTTAATATATAATTCGCACTTTAATTTAAGAAATAATAAAGGAAACATATATGAATATAAAAATTACATTATTAGTAATGTTATTAATAACAAATATATTTGCATCAAATTTTAACCCATCGAAATTAACATCAAAAGAAATTAAGACACTAAAACAAATAAAAAAACAAGGTAAAAAACTAGGCCTTAGCTATACACTAATGGCTATTGCGATTAAAGAATCATCAATTGGAAAATATCTTGTAAATGTAGATAGCAAAGATTATGGTCTTTATCAAGCAAATATTAAAACTGTTCTTAGTAGGCAAAAAGCAAAAAATACTTCTTGGAATAGAAATAAATATGCTATGAAATTGATATCTGATTTTAAATTTGCTACTAAAAATGCAATTGCTGAATTAGTTTATTGGAAAAAAGTTCATAAAAATGACTGGAAAAAAGTTTGGAGCAGTTATAACGGTGGATGGAAATATAATAGCAAAAGAGCTAGAGATTATTCAAGAGATATTGCTAGTATTATTCGAAAATTAAAAAAGATAAATGTTTAATTTTAATTAGCATCTACTTCTCCATTCTCAATTTTTTGACTATAAACAGTTTGCTTCCCTGCCTCTAAAATTTTTGCTTGCTCAACCCATTGATTCTTTTTGGCACAATTAGGTAATGATAGAAATTCTTCTATCCAATCACAATTTTTATTTGACCATGCAGCAATTTGGTTAAAATGGAATATACCAAGTTTATTTAAATTCTCTTCAACTTTAGAATCAATGCCCTTAATTTTAATAAGTTTATCTTTACCTGAAGGTCTTGGTGAGCTTAAAATAAGTGGTTTATTATCCACACTAGAATTTTTTCTAAAAATTGGATTTACACTAGATTTTGATTTTATATTAACTACATCATCTTTAACATTTTTATTATTAGAAGGTCTATAAGTACTTCCAGAACTTTTTCCAAGTAAATACCCAATAATTCCCCCAATAAATGCTGCAATTACTAAATTTACAACTATCAATGATGCCGTTTCAATCATTTCTCTTCTCCTACTATAAACTCTACTCTTCTATTAATCTCTGACAATCCATCAGCATCATCTTTAGCAATAGGAAAGTCTTCTCCATATCCTACAGCTTTAATCCTCTTAGGATCAACACCAAGAGTAACTAAAGCATTTTTAACACTATTAGCTCTATCTTGTGATATTCTTTTATTTAAAGATGCTCTACCTCTTGAATCAGTATGCCCACCAACTTCTACATTTAACTTACTATTTGCCAATAATATATTTGCAATTTCTGTAATTGTACTTTTTGATTCTTCTGTTATATTTGTACTTCTTCTTTTAAAAGTAATTTTATTATCTGAAGTTAATTCATTAATACTATTTTGGGCTATTATAACTGTTTTTGACCTTGTATCTATAACTTCTGTCCTAGTATTTTCTGCTTTATTTAATTTATCTTCAGATTCGATATTTAATTCTATAGATTCATTTTTTATTTCTTCAGAAATATTATCAATAACTTTGTCTGTATTTGATTTAAAAGGTTCTTTAATATCCATAATAATATTAAGTTTACTTTTTAATATTATTGAATTTAATAAAGGTTTAAAATTAGAATCTTCTAACTCACCTTTTAATAAGATTTTTCCATCTTCTATAGATAACTTAGACCCATCTACAAAAAACTCTTTAAAAGAATCTATTAATAAAGATAATTTATTTAATAAAACAGCATCTTTAACTCTATTTTCTTCAAATATATAATTACCATTTCTATTGATATTTAATAAGTCAACTATACTTTTTACTTGTAATTCATTTTTAAAAGTACCATTCATAAGAACAATACCATCAGATTTTATCAATTCAAAATCAATAGGTTTTTTATTTTTATTAATTCCATTTTTAGGATTAAATCCTAATTTTTCTAATATCGAATTTTTAAATTTACTTATTTTTACTACAAATGAATCTTCATATTCATCAAACATTAAGTTTTTATTATCAGTATTTATATTTTGCATTTGATTATCATTTGATATTGTCTTATAATTAAATGTTGATATAGTATATATTATTAGAATAATTAAAGCTATAAATAAAAATAAAATTTTTTTCCCTAATGACATCTATTTCCTTATGAATTTTATAATTTTTTTAATTATATCTTATTTTTTGAAAAATGTTTATTAAATAAATAATATATAGGTGATTTTAACTTCTTTTTATAAATAAAGAAGTTAAATAAGTAATAAAAAACATCTCATAATTAAAAGATTCTAGATATCTTCTATTAATTCAGGTTCAGCAAAAAAGAATCCTTGAGAATAATCTATTCCTAATTCTCTAACTAAAATAGATAGTTCTTCATTTGATACAAACTCTGCAATAGTTTTAAAATTATTATCTTTTGCAAAAGACACTATTGTTTTCACAAGATTTATATTCCCTTGATTTTTTAATAGATTTTGAATTAAACTACCATCAATTTTTATATAATCAGGCTGTAGATTTAAAATATCTACCCAATTAGAATATCCAGAACCAAAATCATCAATAGCTAGTGAGCATCCATATTCCCTTATTTTATTTCTAAATATTGATAATTCACTATAACTTCCTATATTTTCTGTTTCAAGAATTTCAATTGTTAGTTTTCTCGCTGTTTGTTTATTTTCATCAAGCTTTTTGTAAAAATATTTTAAAATCTCTTCGTTATCAATATCAATATATGAAAAATTAATAGAAAAACCACATTCAATATTTTTAAAATCATTAAATGCCTTATCAATAATTATCTTTGTAATATTCGGATAAAGCTTGAATTTTTTTGATAATTCTATAAAAAAATAAGGTGATAATAATTTTCCATCTTCTAGCTTGATTCTAGCTAATGTTTCATATTTTGAAACTTTTTGAGTTTTATTATCAATAATTGCATGATAAACTGGAACAATTTTATCTTCTAAAATTGAGTTTTTGACAATTTTTAGCATATTGAGTGTTTCTTCTTTTTCTCCAGTATTGTATTTACCTTCGTCATAAGAAAATATATTTTTATTTAAGCTTTTTTTACACTCATGTAAAGCTAATGTAGCTGTAAAAAATCTTGGCTCAGTATTTGAATACGCAATATTTAAACCTAAATGAAAATAATTTTTATCAAAGTGAATTACATTATCTTCAAATTCATTTTTTATTATATTACAGATTCCATCTACATCATTTTTATTATAAAAAAATCCATATTCATCCCCATATAATCTATATAATTTAGTATTTGCATGTTTTGTTACAGTTTTTAATAATCTAGCTGAGATCTCACATAAAAGTAAATCTGCATTTTCAAAACCAAGTGTTTTATTAATAGTTTTAAAATCAATTATATTTAGGATTATTACATATGAATTAAGATTCTTTTTTCTATCATTTAAAAATGATTCTCTATTTTCTAAACCAGTAAGTTTATCAAGTTTGTGCAATTTTAATAATTTTTTACGACTTCTATTTAAATCTATATTTTCTTTAAATATATAAAGTAATAATACAAAAGATAAAATAAGAAATAAAATTATATATAAATTAAAATTGTTTTTTTTGTAAAGTACAGAGTATTCATATATTTTTTCAATTAAATTTGAATTTACTATTATTAAAGATAAAAAAATAAATACACTAACCGCAATA
Organism: Poseidonibacter antarcticus; assembly: GCF_003667345.1. Lineage (NCBI taxonomy): Bacteria > Pseudomonadati > Campylobacterota > Epsilonproteobacteria > Campylobacterales > Arcobacteraceae > Poseidonibacter > Poseidonibacter antarcticus. Next base: position 72,172 of record NZ_RCWF01000011.1, on the reverse strand, counting down.
ATTTCATTAATATATTTATTTTTCACATATTTCCTAATTCATTTTTCTCGTTATTATAATTAAATTATTTTAATTTAAACTTTAATTTAGAATAGGCTAAAAGTAAGATAATTTTAATCTTACAATAAATTATTTATTTAATAAATCAATCCAAAAATACCTAATATTAGTTCCTCTATTAAGGACTTTCCACCCATAAGATAAAGAGTGGTATTGAAGATTTTCATCAATTATTCTAAACATCATCTCTTTTTTACAAATTTCACCAAGAATTTGTGTAAATTCTATAAATATAAAATCATCTTCAATATCAATAGTATAAATTGACTCTTCAATATCTTCAAATTGTTTTTTTAGAAATTCTTCTACTTTTTGTTTTAACATAAATTTATCCTTTAAAATTGAAAAGTATTTTACTGTTATTTTATTCTTATAAGATTAAACAAAATAGTAGTTTTAAAACTACTATTTTATCTTAGATTTTTTCTTTTTCTTACGGTTAAAATATAACATAAACCCAGTTATTGTAAATAATGACATAAGTGAAGATGTAATAAACATAGCTGTTTGTCCAACAACACCAAAAAATTCTCCTGTATGGACTTGTAAAAAACTACTCATAACTTTTTCATTTAAAGGTTTTTCTTCATATTTCTCATTTTTTAGTATTTTATTATTACTAATATCAAATTGTAAAGTATTTCTAGCTCTATAATGTGCTGGATTTACATCTAAATAATTAACCGTATAAACAGTTCCACTTTTCGGTAAACTTATAGTTGCCTTTGAATAATCATCTTTAATTAAGTCATTAAACATAGTAATAGCTTTTTCATGAGAAGTGAAACTTATTTTTTCACCTTTTGGTTTATTTTGCCTAGAAGACATTCCTCTTTTTGGTTTTTCTACACCTGTAATTTTATAAAGTGCTGTGTTATACCAAGAATAAGACCAATAAAGTCCCGTTAAAGCTGATGTTAAATAAAAAGGTATTACCCACATACCAACTGCACTATGCATTGTTGAGATAAATGCTCTACCATTATGCTTTGTTGAAAATGTGAAACTTTTGAAAAATGATCTTTTTATTCTTCCCCAATAAATAATTATTGCTGAAATCATTAAAACAATTAAAGAAACCGTAGAAATAGCAACTATTTGTTTTCCAACTTCTCTAGCATCACCTGTAAAAGCTAACCACCTATGAAGTCTTTTTACAAAACTAAAAAAATCTTTTCCTTTTAAATCGGGTAAAACTTCTGCTGTATATGGATTAACAAAATAGTTAACACCTTTTCTAGCTGCTTTTCCCTTTCCTTTTCCTGCTATATTAATTACTATTGAACTACTAGCATCGTTTGAAAAAGTAATTCTATTTATCTTTGATTTTGGCATATTTTCTTGAAATTTTTCAAGAATAGCTGTAGTAGATAATTTTTTTGTATCAGAAATTGATACAATATAACTATCTTTATTAATTATCTTTAAAATCTCTTTTTCAAATGACATTATAGCCCCAGTAGTTCCAATAATAAGTAATATTATCCCTGCAGTTATTCCTAAAAACCAGTGTATTTTAAACCATACCTTTTTATGCATATTCCATTTCCTATTTAATTTTTTGAAATAATACATTAACTTTTTTAACCATTTCTTAATAATATTAATAACGATTATTAAAATCTTTGAATTTTAGGGTTTTTTTTAAGAATTAAAGAATAAAGAGTTTTCTTTATTCTTTAAAAAACTTGATTAGATTATGTACTAATAAGTAATTTACTGGAACTAAAATAAGTGTAGTAAAGGTTGCAAAAAGTATTCCAAAACCAAGTGATGTAGCCATTGGAATTAAAAACTGTGCATTTGTAGATTTATCAAAAAGTAGGGGTAATAAACCAAAAAAAGTTGTTAAACTTGTAAGCATTACAGGTCTAAATCTCGCAACTCCTGCATTTAAAACTGCATACATAATATCTTTCTTTTCTTCGTAAGTTTTATTAATATAATCAACTAAAACCAAAGAATCATTTACTAAAACTCCCATTAAAGCCAACATTCCCATAAAACTTAAAATAGTTAAATCCATACCTAAAATCCAATGCCCAACAACTGCACCTATTATTCCAAAAGGAATAACACTCATTACAATTATAGGTTGAACATAAGATTTAAAAGGTATTGCCAAAAGCACATAAATAGCAAATACAGCAAATAAAAGTGAATAAACTAAAGAGTTAAAAGTCTCAGCTTGTTCTCTTTGTTCACCTTCAAAACTGTATTTTACATTTGGATATTTTAACAATAATTCATCCATATAACTTGTAAGTTCATTTTGAAGTGCAAACATATTTGTATTGTCTTTATCTATATCTGCTGTTACATTTATTGTTCTAAATCTATTTGTTCTTGAAATAGAAGAGGGACCTTTATTTGGTACAAGATACGCAATATTACTTAAAGGTATTTTATCACCTGTTTGTGTTGTAATCATAAGATTATTTAAAGTTGATATAGATTTCCTATCATCTTCTTCATATCTAACCATTACTTTTACATCATCTCTTCCTCTTTGTATACTTTGAACTTCTAGCCCATAAATAGCAGCTCTTACTTGTTGTGATACTTCTTGTTTTGTAATTCCTAAAAGTTTTCCTTCTTTTGTAAGTTCAATTTTAAGTTCTTCTTTTCCATCTGATAAGGAATCTGTTATATCAAAAACTGTATCAAAATTTTCTAAGTATTTTTTTATATCATTTGAAATAAATGTTAATGTTTCCATAGATGAACTTGTTAGTTGAACATCAATAGGATCTCCACCTCGTCCTCTCTCGGCTCTATATTCAACATTTTCAGCACCGATTATATCACCTGCTATTTCTCGCCATTCTCTTGCTAATTGTGCTGATGTTACTTTTATCTCTCTTTTTTCTGGTGGTGTTATTTCAAATTGAACATTTCCTTGATTGCTAATTCCTCCACGACCACCTGTTTTTGTCATAATATTTTTTATAACACTTTCGTTTGTATCTTCATCTCTATATTTTTCTCTTAAGAATTCAGCAGCTTTTGTTATATGAATAGTATGTTTATTTGTAACTTCAAAAGGAGTACCTGAGGGCATTGTTAATGTAACACTTATAGATTCACTAGGAACTCTTGGAAAGAATATAAATTTTGTCCAACCTCCAACAATTAAAGCAATAATAAGAGAAAGAATTGAAATAAAAATACTTAATGTAATAAATTTATTATTTATAGCTGTTCTTAATATAGGTTTATAATATTTTAGAATAAGTCCTTCAAAGCCATCTGCAAATTTATGTTGGAATTTTTCAAATCTATTTTGCTTTTTGTTTTTATCTCTTAATTTTATATGTTTTAAATGTGATGGCAAAATAAATTTTGATTCAATCAATGAAAAAAGAAGTACAGGAATTACAACATAAGGTATTTGTGTAAATAGAGCACTTCTATCTCCTTGGACAAAAATTAAAGGAGCAAAAGCTGCTACTGTTGTTAAAACACCAAAAGTTACAGGTTTTGCAATTTCTATTGTTCCATTTATTGCTGCTGTTTCACCATTGGGGGATTTTCCTAGATGGGTGTAAATATTTTCTCCTGTTACAATTGCATCATCAACTACAATCCCAAGGACTAGAATAAAACCAAAAAGACTTAAAACATTTAAAGTAATATCAAATATAGGCATTACAAAAAATGCACCTGCAAAAGATATAGGTATTCCTAAAAATACCCAAAAAGCAATAGCTGGTCTTAAAAAAAGTGTTAATAAAATGATTATTAAAATACTACCTTGAACCGCACTATTTAAAAGAATTGATAATCTTCCTTTTACAATCAAAGAATCATCATCCCAATAACTAAGTTCATATCCTAAAGGAAGAGTTTCTCTTTTTTTATCTATAAAATCTTTTACTTGATCTGCAACATCAATAGCACTTTCTTTTCCAACTCTAAAAACATCAATAAATACAGAGTTTTTACCATTAAATCTACTTCGTAAAGGTGTTTCTTCAAAACCATCACTAATATTTGCAATATCTTTTAATCTTACAGTTGAACCATCTGAATTTCTTTTTATAATAATATTTTCAAATTGATCTTTTGTATAAGCTTGAGATTTAACTCTAACTAAAATATCTCCATTACTTGTCTTTAAATTACCTGAAGATAAATCAATACTTGAACTATTAATAGCATTTGATATTTCACTTATTGTTAAATCATATTGAAGTAGAATATCCTGAGAGACTTCAACACTTATTTCATAATCTCTAATACCTATTAATTCTGCTTGTGTTACACCTGAAAGCTGGACAATATCATCTCTTATATTTTGTGCATATTCTCTTATTTCTTTTTCATCATAATCACTTGAAAGTGTTACAACTATAACATCTCGTTTTTTAATAGTTTGTTCAATTATAGCCTTATCAGCATCATCAGGAAATGTATTTATAGCATCAACTCTATTTTTTATTTCAGCTAATAATACTTTTGCATCATAACTACTATCTATTTCAACTTTTACAGAAGAACTTCCTTCACTTGAAGTACTTTTTATCTCTTTTATTCCTTCTAAATCAGCAATTGCTTCTTCAATTTTTATTGTTAAACCTTGTTCCACATCTTCTGGTGTTGCACCTGTTAAACTCATACTTATACTTACTTCATCTTTTTCAATTGAAGGGAAAATTTCTAAAGGTATAATTTTATATAAAGAGAACATTCCAAATGCAAAAATAGTAATCATTAATAAATTTGCGGCAACACTGTTCTTTGCAAACCATGTAATCATCTGTCTTCACCTTTGTTACGAGGTTTTCTATCACCTTTTTGTCCTGCTTCTCTTCTTTTGCCTTTTTTTCTTTTTACATCATTTTGTTTTATACTTCCATTTTCATCTAATACATCAACTTTAGTTCCTGAACTAACTACTCCTAGCGTTGTTAAAACTAAATTATCATTTTGTTTTAAACCACTTTTTACTAAAGTATTATTATCATCTTGCCATAAAATCTCAATTTGATTTCTTTGTAAAACTCCATCTTTTTCTAAATAAACATAAGAGCTTTGATAAACTGAATCATTTGGAATTACCATCACATCTTTTAATTTTTTTGCTTGAATTTTTGCTTTTAAATATTCACCGATTTTTATTTTTTTACTGTTTTCTTTTATTTCAGCGATTAAATAAAGTTGTTTTGTATTTGTATCAATACTACTTTCACTTCTTGCAATTTTTCCTTTAAAGCTTGTGTTTGTTATTTCTGAATTAAATACTATATTTGCTTTATTGTCAATATCAATTAAGTTTAAGTCTTTGTTTTTAATTGGTAATCTAACTTCGATAACATCACTTGAAAATATTGTTCCTATTTGAGTATTACTTGCTAATACTTGCGCTATTGAAACATTTTTTTCTATAACTCTTCCATCATAAGGAGCTAAAATTTTAGTTCTTTTAGAGTTTAATTTCGCTTTTTCTAATTGTGCTTGTGCAGCCATTAGATTTGCTTTTGCTGATTGAAGTTGAGGAACTCTTAATACTAAACTATTTGGTTTTCCTTTTATATTAAACTTTTCCCAATCTTCTTTTGCTTGTTTAGATTTTGCTTGTTCTTCTAATAAAGCTTGTTTTGCTAAAACTAATTGTGCTTGTGCAATCTTTTCATCAGAAATATAATCTAAATCTTCAATTTGAACAAGTAAATCACCTTTTTTAAAGTAAGCACCATTTTTGAACTTGTCATTTACATAGATTACTTTTCCTGAAACTTGTGAAGTAAGTGTTGTCTGAACACTTGGTTGCGCCGTTCCAAAACTATCAAGGGAAATTAAAAAGTCTTGTTTTACAAGTTTTTTTACTTCTACTTTTATTTTTGAAACTTTTGCTTTTTGCTTTTTTGCTTCAGGTGGATTATCAAATATTATATAAACAACTCCAATTGTTCCAAGTATTATGATAAATGGAATTAATATTTTAAAAATCTTTTTCATTGTTTATCTTCCTTATAATCTTTAGGTAAAAAGTCTCCACCTAATGCTTTATGTAAATTTATACTGTTTTGTATTATTGATGCTTGCATTTGTATTATTGAGCTTTGTGTATTATAAAAACTCTCTTGTAAATCTAAAACCGTTGAGTATTCAATCAAACCTTTTAAATATTGATTAAAAGATAATTCCAAAGATTTTTTGGCATTTTCATTTGATGTTTTTAATATTTCATACTCATTTTTTAGGTTTTTTTCTTCTTGAATATATGTTTCAATCTCTGTCAAAGAATCAAAAACTGTTTTTAAATACTCTTGTTCTGCTTTTTTTAATTCATAATAAGCTATTTGTTCGTTTGCTTTTAATTTTCCAGCATTAAAAATAGGTGCAGTTATTCCTGTAGCTAATGACCATAAAGTTGGTAAACCATCATCTTTTATATTTTCTAATGAAGTAGAAATACTAAGACTTGGCAATCTTTGTTTATGTGTAAATGCCAAAGTATAATCTTTTGATAAAAGAGCATTCCATGAAGCACTAATTGATGCTTTTCTTTCAATTAATTCTGATGGTATTCCAACATTTGCTTTTTCTTTTATCAATGGCAAATCTTTGTTTATATCAAGTTTTCCAGAAGGGTAGTTTGAAAGAAGTTGTTCAAGTTGGTATATTGCTTGGCTTTTTGTAGTTTGAAGATTTGATATTTTTAACTCTTGAGTATAAATACTGTTTTTTGCAAGTAAAGTATCCAAAGCCTCGCTTAATCCTTGTTTATATCTTGAAAGAGTTAATTCATAAGATTGTTTTGAAGTTAGTAAATTCTTTTTATATAAATCCAAAAGCTTATTTGATTCTATAATCTTATAATAAAGTAAAGATACATTGCTTATCAACTCTTGTTTAGCTTCTTCATATAAAGCTTTTGTCTCCAACAAGTCCATATTTGCACTTTTTTTAGAATCAGATAGCTTACCCCACAAATCAACTTCATAGCTTAAATCTAATGAAGCATTTAAAGAAGTTGTATCACTACTTCCCCCAATTTCACCATCTTTTGAAGTGTTAATTTCAAAGTCAAGATTTGGAAAAAGAAGACTATTTGTTGCTATTAACTCTTGCTGTTTTATTTTCACATCAAAACCTAATTGTTTTAATTCAAAATTATTATTTAAGGCAATATTTACAATATCAAGTAAGTCTTTATCATTAAAATTAGATAACCAGTTTTCTTTTAATGCTATATTTACATTATTGTTATTGAAGTTTGAAGGTAGACTTGGATTTTTTATTTTAGTATCAAGCTGATTATAGGCACAACCTGTAAAGAATAGGAAAAAGACACACAATAAACTATGCCTGTAAATAACGAACATATAGACTCCTTGTAAAGATGATTTATTTTAGTATATTTACTTTAACAAATTTTTAATGAGATTGGTTTCCTTGTGCATATTTTAAGGTTTTTGTTTATAAATTTAAAAATCGATGAGATTTAAATTAATCTTTTAGATTCACATTAAAAATAAAACAATTTGATGTTAAGATATTAAGATTATTGGATGATATTTTTGTTTGTAAGTTAAATAAAAAATTAAAAAGGATTTTAGATTAGAGAAGAACTAATAAAAAAAGGAATTTTAGTAGGCTTGTTATTGTTAATCCTACTTGTATATATGTTACTTAGATAAATGAAGAATTAAAACTAAAAATAAACAACTTATTACTAGAAGTCTATCTGGAGTTAAAATAAATTCTTAATTTTAATGAGGAGTTATTACTCCTCATTTATTTAACAGAAATACTGAGTATTATTTTGAAATTCAAGCATAGCCAGTATAATTTGAAATATGATAAAAATATCTTTTCTTTTTAACTTCTTTCTCAATTTATCTCCTTTTTTATAGCATGCTTTATCCTTATAAAAAAGTAATACTTAATACATAACTATAGTAATTTTTGATTAATAAATCTTGAAGAAGTTGTAAGATATAATTTCAGTCATGACAAAGAAATATATTGGTTTAACTTCTCAAGAATTTAAATCGGTATATTAGTTTTATGACCTTTCGGTCAAATTTACCTACTTTTAAAAATCATCAAAATCAATAGAACCTTTACTATAATTCACTACATTCGATTCGAAGAAGTTTGCTCTTTGATCATTAAATGATGCATATCCATCAACCCAAGGAATAGGGTGTTTTACATTATATTCTGGTTTATATCCAACTGCATCTAGTCTTTTATCTGCAAGGTATTGAATATATTGTTTGATAATCGCATCTGTAAATCCTAAAACTTGACCTTGAGTGATATATGAACCCCAAGAAGCTTCTAATTCAACTGCTTTTCTAAACATTACTCGAACTTTTTCTTCAAGTTCTTTTGTGAATAAATCTGGTCTTTCTTTTCTAACAGAGTTAATCATATTTTGGAATAATAATAAATGTGTAACTTCATCTCTTTGAATAAATCTAATCATTTGAGAAGAACCTAGCATTTTTCCTGATTTCCCAAGAGCATAAATAGCTGCAAAACCAGCGTAGAAGTATAAACCTTCTAAAATCTGATTTGCAAAAAGTGCAAGTACAATTTTTTCATCTGTGATATTACCAGAAAGATTTTTATACACATCAGAAATATAATTATTCTTTTCTCTAAGTTGTAAATCATTTTTCCACATATCATAAATTTCATCAGTATTATCAGAAATAGATTCAACCATTACAGCATATGATTTAGAATGATTTGCCTCTTCATATGCTTGTCTAGAAAGACAAGCATTAACTTCAGGTGCTGTAATATATGGATTAATATTATCCATTAAATTATTTGTTTGTAACGAATCCATAAAAATTAATTGAGATAAAACTAAATCATACATTCTTTTTTCAGGATCAGAAAGATACTTATAATCTTTTGCATCTGCTGTCATTTGTACTTCTTTAGGAAACCATGTGTTTGCTTCCATAGTATCCCAAAGATTTAATGCCCATTGGTATTTCATTTTAGTGAAGTTAATCATTCCATCACTATTCCCACCAAAGATTCTTCGATCGTTTAAACTCTCTTTTGAATCTGGGTTGTATATTACTTTTCTATCCATGGATTCTCTCTTATATTTTATTCATTTTTTTATTTATATATGGAATTAATCTTATTGACAACCAGAACATTCCATACTTCTATCTTCTACATCATTATTAGCTTCAGGAGATTGACTTCTTAGGTAATATGTAGATTTTAATCCAAGTTTCCAAGCTAATGTATAAATTTCATGTAAATATCTACCACTTGCTTTATCTAAAGACATAAAAATATTTGTACTTTGACCTTGGTCAATCCATTTTTGTCTAATAGCTGCTGCTTTAATTACTTGTAATTGATCAATTTCAAAAGCAGGTGTATAATAAGACCATGTTTCAGGAGATAATTTTGGAACAACAACAGGAATTAATCCAGATAAGTTTTCTTCATACCATTTTCTTTTATATACAGGCTCAATTGCTTGTGTAGTACCAACAAGAATTGAAATTGAAGATGTAGGTGCAACTGCCATTAGGTAACCATTTCTCATACCATTTACTTTAACTTCTTCTCTTAAAACATCCCAATTATAAGCTGAATCAAAAAGATCTCTATTTACAAGTGCATTTACAGCTTGTGGTGCATGGTCGTGAGGCATAATACCTTGACTCCATTTTGAACCTTCAAATGTTGGATAAACACCTTTTTCTGCACCTAATTTTGATGAAGAAGAGATTGCATTATATGAAATTGCTTCCATTATAGTATCAATCTTTTTAAAGTGTTCATCAGAACCCCATGCTAATTTATGCTCTGCTAGCATTTCAGCTTCACCCATAACACCAAGACCTATTGATCTAGATTTTAAGTTTGTTGCTTTTACTTTTCTTAATGGATAAAAATTAAGGTCAATTACATTATCAAGCATTCTAATAGCAATTGGAACAACTCTTTCAATATCTTCTCTTGTATTTATTCTAGATAAGTTTACTGATGCTAAGTTACATACAGCTGTATCTCCATCTATTTTATGTTTTTCAACAATAAATATTTTTTTACCATTAATTGAATCTAATGCAGTTATTTTATTTGCTTTTTTCTCAATTCCTGCATCAACTTTTACTAACTCTTCTTCTTCATAAGTTAAGATTGAACCATCATTAAACTCTATTTTGATTTTATAATGGTTTGGATTTGTATTTTGAAAAATCTCTGTACAAAGGTTTGAACTTCTAATATGTCCAACATGACTATTTGGATTTGCTCTGTTTGCATTATCTTTAAAACAAAGGAATGGCGAACCTGATTCAAAATAAGATGTTAAAATCTTTTTCCATAAATCTTTTGCTTTCATTCTATCTTTTGTAATAGTTTCATCTGTTTCATAAGCTATATATCTAGCTTTAAAAGCATCACCATGAAGTTCTGATAAATCTTTTACTTCATAAGGATCAAATAAAGTCCAGTAAGAATCTTCTAAAACTCTTTCCATAAAAAGGTCTGTAATCCATAAAGCAGGGAATAAATCATGTGCTCTACGTCTTTCTTCTCCTGAGTTTTTCTTTAAATCAATAAAATCAACTATATCCATATGCCAAGGCTCAAGATAAACAGCGATTGCACCTTTTCTAGTACCTAATTGGTCAACTGCTAAAGCTACATCATTTGTAATTTTAAGAAAAGGAACTGTTCCACCTGCAGCACTTTTATGGTCATCTATAACACCACCTAAGGCTCTTACTTGATTCCAATCCCAACCAATACCACCACCATATTTAGATAATAGTGCCATTTCATGATAAGAATCAAAAATACCCTCGATATTATCAGGAGTTGAACCAATATAACAAGATGATAATTGATGTCTATTTGTTCTTGCATTTGATAAAGTTGGAGTTGCTAACATTACTTCAAATTTTGAAACTACATCATAGAACTCTTTTGCTCTTTGCTGTTTATCTTCTTCATCTTGCGCTAAAAATATTGCAATTGCCATAAACATTTGCTGTGGTAACTCAATAGGGTCACCTTTTTTATTTTTAACTAAATATCTATCGTATAAAGTTTTAATTCCAAGATAATTGAATAAGTAATCCCGTTCAGGTTTGATATAATCATTTAAATCATCTAAATCAAAACCATCACCAAGATTAGGAAGAAGTCTTCCTGCATCTTTTCCATATTGTAAATAATCTTTAAAATGACAATATGGTTCACCTTTTATGCCATGAGTTACTTTTCCAACTCTATGATATAAATCAAATATAAATAGTCTAGCAGCTGTAAATGTCCAGTTTGGAACATCTATATCTATTTTTTCAACAGCTGTTTTTATAAGTGCATCTTGAATATCAGCGCTTCCCATTCCGTCAATGAATTTAATTTGAGCATCAAGTTCTAATTCACTCTGACTTACTCCATCTAAATCCGCTGTTGCATCAATAGTCATCTTTTGAATTTTAGTAATATCTAAAACTTCTTTACGACCATTTCTTTTTTGAATCATAATTGCCATTATTTAATTACCTTTATTTAAATACTCTTTTGAAAATTGCACTAACATTTTTAGTATAATATTCAAAGTTAAAGCACTCTCTAATTTGTTTTTCTGACAATGAATTTCTTAATTCTTCATCACCTAATAAATATTGTAAATATAAAGATTCTCCTTTTTTATTTGTCGAAGGTTTACCTTGTTGTATTTCTTGCCAAACTTTCATAGCATTTCTTTGAACAATTCTGTATGCATCTTCTCTTGAAACACCTTTAAGTGGTAATTCTAATAATACTCTTTGAGAAAATACTAATCCACCAGTTAAATTTAAGTTTTTCATCATATTTTCAGGCATTACTGTTAAGTTTGCGATTACATTGTTCATTCTGTAAAGCATAAAATCAGCTGTAATAAATGCATCTGGTAACCAAAATCTTTCATTTGATGAGTGAGAGATATCTCTTTCGTGCCATAAAGCAACATTTTCCATTGCAGGTGCTGCAAATGATCTAATAGTTCTTGCTAATCCTGTAATATTTTCAGTTAAAATAGGATTTCTTTTATGTGGCATTGCTGAAGATCCTTTTTGACCTTTTGCAAAAAACTCTTCACACTCGTAAACTTCTGTTCTTTGTAAATGTCTTACTTGAACAGCAAATTTTTCAATACTTGAAGACATTAATGCTAGTGCAGTAGCAAGTCTTGCATATCTATCTCTATGAATTACTTGATTTGAACAAGGTTCAGGTTTTAATCCTAATTCTTTCATCGCATATTCTTCAAGTTCTAAAGGAGCGTGAGCAAAGTTACCCATTGCACCAGAAATTTGACCAACAGATATAACTTTTAGTGTTTCTTTTAGGTTTTTAAGATGTCTTTTCATTTCATCATACCAAACAGCCAAAGTTAAACCAAAAGTAATAGGTTCACCGTGAATACCGTGAGATCTTCCTACCATTAAAGTATATTTATGCTCTTTTGCTCTTTTCTTAATTGATTTCATAAGCATTTTAACATCTTTGATAATTAACTTTAATGAATCTCTCATTTGAAGTGCAACACCAGTATCAACTGCATCTGAAGATGTCATACCATAGTGAAACCATCTTGATTCTTCTCCAAGAGATTCTGAAACACTTGTATTAAAAGCAATTAAATCATGTCTTGTAACAGCTTCTATTTCTTCGATTCTCTTAACTGAAAAAGTTGCATTTTTAACAATCTTTTTACAATCTTCATCAGGAATCAATCCAATTTTATTCCAAGCTTTTACTGCTGCTTTCTCAACTTCAAGCCATGCTGCATATCTTGCTTTTTGAGTCCATTTTGAACTCATCTCTTCTCTTGCGTATCTTTCAACCATCTGTACATCCCTTATAATCAATGTTTTGAGTATTTTATAAAAAATTAGTATTTATTTAAGTATGATATACTATCTAAATAAGACAAAAAGCAAAATAAAATTTAAACTATTTAATAAACTATTTCAGGATATAACATTGCCCTTCGTTTTAAAAAAAATCAAAGCTATAAAAGATAAAAAACTAAGTTTATTCTTACTGCAAGACTTGAAAGTTAATCATCGTAATGCCCAAAGATACGCGGCTCGAGGTAGAGTATTTGATGAAAATCTAAATACACTAAAGCCAGGAGATAAAATTCCAACTGAATACATTAATATGGCAGTATTTGAAGGTATTTCAAGAGGGCTTAAACCTCTATTGGAACTTGAAGAGTTCGCTATTTTTGATAAACCAACACACCTAATGGTTCATCCCATTTCAAAAAGTACACCATACTCACTTTTAGATGAAATTAGATTTCATTTTGGAGAAAATGCAAATTTAATACATAGAATTGATGCTGAAACTTCAGGTCTTGTAATCGTAGGGAAAAATAAAAAAAGTGAAAAAACTTTAAAAGATATGTTTGAAGAAAAGAAATATCACAAATCATATTTAGCCCTTGTTGAGGGAAAAATTAAAAATGAAATTACAATAGATTCATCCCTAGAAAAAGAAGGTTTAAATATTGGTGTAAGAATGAAAGCAGGGGAAAGTGGTAAAAAATCTTGTACTATTATCAAACCTATTAAATATAATAAAGAAAAAAATATTACACTAATTGAAGCTATTCCACTTACAGGAAGACAGCATCAAATTAGAGTTCATTTATATTCAATTGGCCATAGAATTGTAGGTGACCCAATTTATGGAATTGCTGATGAAATTGCAGAAGATTATTTAAATAAAACTCTAGAAAAAGACAAAAGAGAAAAAGAGACAGGAAGTCATAGATTATGGCTTCATGCAAATTATTTAGAGTTTACATTTAAAAATATTACATATAAAATCAAATCAAAAAATGATGATATTCATACTTTTTTTACAGAATAATAAGTGTAATAAAAAGATATCTTAAAAACTTCGCAAGTACAACTAAAAGAATAAATCTCTTTAAATTGTACTTCAAAACTCCTGCTATAAAAGTGATAGGATCCCCAATAATAGGTAACCAAGAGAATAAAATACAAAAACCACCATATTTATCAAAATAATTTTTTGTTTTTAAAATAGAACTATCTTTAAGTAACTTTTTCCTTATTAGAAACTCTTCTCCTTTTAAACCTAAAAAATAGTTTAGAACTGAACCTAAAGAGTTTCCAAAAGTTGCAACAATTAGAAGTATATAAATATTATAACCTTCATTAATATCATAAATTAATAAAGCTTCACTTCCAAAAGGAAGTAAAGTAGCAGAGATAAAAGCTGATAAAAAAAGTAAAAAATATACCAACTATTTTCTTCTAATAAATTTCACTATCTTTTTTAATGGTGTTTCAGAAATAAATACACCAAATAATATTGTACCACAAGCGATAAACTCTATAATACTAAGCTTTTCATTTAAAATAAAATATGCCAAAATTAAAGTAAATACAGGAATCAAATATATAAAAACTGCAGCTTTTGAAGCTTCGATTTTTGTTAAAGCATAATTATATAAACCATATCCACCAAGTGTAACAATTACACCTAAATAAAGTACACATAAAATTGCGTTTGTTGTAAGATTTAAATCATTTGTACTATACTCATAAAGGGAAAAAGGAAAGAAAAATATTGCTCCTATAAATACTTGAATAGCAGTTATAAATAAAGCTGAATATTTATCAGATAAATATCTAGCAACTATTGTATATCCTGCACCACAAACCATTGCAAGAAGTTCATAAAAATTCCCTAATAAAGGGTTTGGAGCATTTACACTTGATACAGCTTGTAAACTTAACCATACAGCGCCACTAAGTGCAATTAGTGAACCAATTACAAGTTGTTTTGAAATTATTTCTTTTAAAAAATATCCCGCTGCCATTGCTGTAATTATAGGCATTAAAGATGTAATCATCCCAACTTGCGAAGCTGTTGTAAGTTGTATCGCTTTTGCTTCAAATATAAAATATAAACAAGGTTCAAAAAAAGCCAATAAAATAATATACTTAATATCACTTCTTGAAAAATCATATTTGATAAAATCTTTAATAAAATAAACAAAGCATAAAGATGCAGTAAACATACGTAAAAATATTACAGTATAAGGCTCTAAATCAACCATTGCAGTTTTCAAAGCAATAAAAGAACTAGCCCATATAAACATTGCAAATGTTAATGACAGTATTCCAACTATGCTATTTTTTTTGTTCATAAAATATTCTCGACTTTCAATTAAAAATGTATTATACATATAATTTTAACTTTTAGTATTAATTTATAATAAATTTAAGATTTTTTAGATAGAATACTCTTCCAAAAGAAAAGCACTGAGAATATTTTGATATTTTGAGTGCTCTTCTTTAGACCTTTACAATCATTATTAAAGACAAAGCCCCAGGATGGGAACATAGCAAGGCACCTTTCTTAGTGGTGTGTTTGGGTATCTGGAGAAGAGTACTTTTTAAGTACTCTTTTTTTTTGCACTTTTTTCTGTATAAATACTAATTTTTATAATAAATCTTTAAAATCTGACTTTACTATTAAAAGTTTTTTATCTTTTTTATTATAAATAAATCTTCTATCATTATTTTTTATAGCTGTTAAAATAATTAATTTTATATCATTTTGTGATTTATGATTTCTTTTCATCAATATTGAAAAATCTTTTAATGAAATAAATTCTGTTTTATCATTTTTTTGAGTAGTTGTATTTTTTTGTAATTCTGCTATTTGAGGTTTATAAATAGAACGCATTTCATTAAATGCACTTTGAAGTAATTTTATTTCAGATTTTAGTACATCCATTACATTCTCTTGATTTTTTTCTAATCTATTAATCTCAGAAATATATTGTTTTTTCATCCATTTTAAAGATTTTCTTAATAATAAAATTTGCTCATTTTTTACCTCAATAATTGACGTATTTTTATCATTAATATTTGTATTTGTATTAATACTTGCTTTTTTATTTTCCACATGAGTTATGGATTCTTTTTCCATTTCATCAGTAATATATACAAAAATCTTTCCAGATTTTTTGATTGATTTTAACTGATTTTTTTTAATTCTATAGTGTATTCCTTGTAAAGAAAGCCCAAGAATCTCGGCTGCTTGAGATGTAGTAACTAATCTTTCCAAGGAAATAACCTATAACTTTGCAGAATCTATTTCAATTACAGTATGAACATTACCTCTTGGTTTAAAATCAGCAACTACTTTTAACCATTTTGGATTTAATTTTTCATATAATGTATCAAATATTTCATTTGCAGAATTTTCATGAGAAACTTCTCTATACATAAAAGTATTTATATAAATTTTAATAGCTTTTAGTTCTATAACTTTTTCATCAGGAGTATATTGAACCTTAATTGTTGCAAAATCTGGATATCCACTTCTTGGACATTTTGCCATAAATTCTGGTAATTCAATATCTATAATATAATTTTTCTTATTTTTATTAGGCCAAAAATTTTCTTCATTATTTATATCAAACTCTCTTATTTCTTTCTCACCATATTTCATTTCCATATTTTTTATAACCTTTTTTTAGTATTAACTAAAGCAATTTTATCTAAATGTTACTTACAGATATTACTAAGTATATAAATACTGAAATTTTAGTATAATCGTGTAGATTTAGAAATATAAAAAAAGTGGGAAAGTATGAAAAATAAAATATATGACATTGTAATTATTGGAGGTGGACCTGGTGGAATAGGCTGTGCTATAGAGGCTTCAGCACATAAACTAGGAGAAATTTTATTAATTGAAAAATCAGATAATCATTCAAATACTATAAGAAAATTTTATAAAGATAATAAAAGAGTTGATAAAGATTATAAAGGTCAAGTATCTGTATTACAAGGAAATGTTCATTTCTTTGATGGAACAAAAGAAACTACACTTGATTATTTTGATAATTTACTAGATAGTGAGAAAATAGATTCCTCATTTAATACAGAAGTAGAAAAAATTGTACGAAATGGTGAATTATTATATATATATACTTCTGTTGGTCTTATTAAAGCACATAATGCTGCTATTACAATTGGTAAAATGGGTAAACCTAATAAGCCTTCTTATAAAATACCACCATCTATAAAAGGTCTTGTTAACTTTAACCTTGATAAATGTTCATCAAATGAAAAAGTATTAGTTGTTGGTGGTGGAAATTCTGCTGCTGAATATGCTTATGAACTAGCATCTCACAATAATAATGTAACGATGGTTTATAGAAAAGAAAAATTTTCAAGACTTAATGAAACAAATGAAGAGATTTTAACTAAATATCATGGGGAAGAAAAATTACGACTTAGAATGAATACAGATATTTTATCTCTTGAAAATAATGTAGGAAAAATTCAAGTAAATTATAACGATGGATTTAGTGTTCTATATGATAGAATTATTTATGCAATTGGTGGAACTACACCTGTTGATTTCTTAAAATCATGTGGTGTTGAAGTAGATGAAAATGCTAAACCAATTTTTAATGAACACCATGAAACTACAGCAAAAAGTGTCTATGTAGCTGGTGATATAGCTATGAAATCTGGTGGTTCAATTGCAATTGCTTTAAATCATGGTTATCATATTGTAAATAATATACTAAGAAAAAGAGGACAAATTTTCTCACATACAGAAATTGTAGCTTCTTTAGAAAATAAATAAATATAGCTTAAAAGCTATATTTATTTACTACAAAAAAATATTAAACATCAAGATGTTCAACGTCTTTTGCGTGTTCTTCAATATAATTTCTTCGAGGTTCTACTTCATCACCCATAAATAATGTAAATGTATCAGATGCAACTTCAGCATCATCAACAGTAACACGTAAAAGTCTTCTAGCTTCAGGAGTCATTGTAGTTTCCCATAATTGTTCAGGATTCATTTCCCCAAGACCTTTATATCTTTGAATATAAGCACCTTTTTTTGCTAATCCTTCAATTTCTTCAAGAATTTCAATTAAATCTCGACCGTTAAACATTGATACATCTCTTTCTATAAGCTTACTATAGATGTATGTAGCCTCACAGAAGTAAGGTGAAGCAAATAGTTCATCATCAATGATTAGCTCTTCTAGACCCTCGTTTGTTTGTACAAACAGCTGTATTTTACTATCTGTAATAGTTTTTGATAAAATATTGTAACCTTTTTCATTAAGAAATGATTTAACAACTTCAAATAAGTCATCAAATCCTAAGCTTACTAAATCAGGATTTTCAATTAGGTGTTTTAATACTTCAGCTAAAGAGTATCTCTTTTCTAATTGAGATAACATACCCCTATATCTTGAAACAGTTTTAAATAAATCAACTAAATCATTGTATCCAAGACCTTCAAACGAAAATGACTCTAAACCATTTTCAATTAAGAAATTAGAAAGTGCAGTATCATCTTTTAAATATGTTTCATTTTTACCTTTTTTATATCGGTATAATGGTGGTTGAGCAATAAATAGATATCCACTATCAACAATTGGTCTTAAGAATCTAAAGAAGAATGTTAACAGTAAAGTCTGGATATGAGATCCATCAACATCGGCATCGGTCATAATAATGATTTTATGATATCTTACTTTTTCTGCATTAAAATCTTCACCGATTCCACAACCAATTGCAGTAATCATATTTCTAATCTCATCAGATTTTAAAATTTTATCTAATCTTGATTTTTCAACATTTAAAATTTTACCCTTAAGTGGTAAAATTGCTTGATAAACTCTATCTCTACCTTGTTTTGCAGAACCACCCGCTGAATCCCCTTCTACTAGGTATAATTCTCTAATAGCAGGATCTTTACTTTGACATTCTGCTAATTTACCAGGAAGAGTTCCAACTGTCATTGCATCTTTTTTTCTAGTTAAATCTCTTGCTTTTTTAGCAGCTTCTCGTCCACGTGCAGCCATTAAAGCTTTATCCATAATAGCTTTTGCTTGAACTGGATTTTCTTCAAAATGCTTAACTAAAGATTCATAAGTAACTTTTTGACAAATAGGTTTTACATAAGAAGACCCAAGTTTACCTTTTGTTTGACCTTCAAACTGAGGTTCTGGAACTTTTACTGAAACAATAGCAATAAGACCTTCTCTTACATCATCACCAGTAATTTTAGTATCTTTTTCTCTTGCTGCTGCATTTTCATTTACGTATTTTACAATTGCTCTTGTTAGTCCTGCTTTAAAACCAGCTTCATGTGTTCCACCATCAATTGTTCTAATATTATTTACAAAAGAAAGAGTTTTTTCTGTATATGTTGTGTTATATAAAACAGCAAAATCTGCTTCAACATCTTCTTCTTTTACGTTAAACGAAACAGCCTCTGTAATTGCAGTATCTTTATTTAAATCTTCTGCAAATTGTGCTAATCCACCTTCAAAATGATATATTTCTTTTTTATTTATTCTTTCATCTTTTAATTCAATTGAAATATTAGGATTTAAATATGCAACTTCTCTAAATCTCTTTGCTAAAATATCAAATTGAAAATCTGTTGTTTCAAAAATTGTTGCATCTGGCCAAAATTCTATTGTAGTACCTGTTTTTCTACAAGTATCAATAACTTTTAGTGGTTCTACTGGAATACCAATTTTGAATTCTTGATAATGAACTTCTTTATTTTGATAAATTGTCATATGTAAATCACTAGATAATGCATTTACAACAGAAACACCAACACCATGAAGTCCACCTGAAACTTTATAAGTATCTTTATCAAATTTTCCACCTGCATGTAATACAGTTAAAGCAACAGTTGCTGCAGAAATTTTTTCAGTTGGATGAATACCTGTTGGAATACCTCTTGCATTATCTGAAATAAGACAAGAACCATTTTTAGTAATTGTTACTTTAATTGTGTCACAATATCCTGCCATTGCTTCATCAATTGAATTGTCTACTACTTCATAAACACAGTGATGTAAACCATTAACACTAGTGTCACCAATATACATACCTGGTCTTTTTCTAACAGCTTCAAGACCTTTTAAAACTTTAATATTGCCGGCGCTATATTCATTACTCATTGGTAAATTCCTTATTTCTTTCTATTTTTCTAAAACAATTGGCATTACAATTGTATAAAATTTATCATCTTCTAAATAAAATGGTAAGTTTGAATCATTGAAACCTACAGTTATATTTTCATTATTAGTCATACTTAAAAAATCTAATAAGTATCTTGCATTTACTGCTAAATAAAAATTGTTATCTATATCTAAATTCATATCTATTTGTGTTTTTGATTCTGTATCTTCATCTAATGATTCAAAAATTATTCCATCTTGATTAAATGAAATTTTAATATTTGAAAATAAAGAAGTTACTAATTTTATTGATTCTACTAATACATTTTTTGGTAATGTTAAATTATATTTTAAACTTTGTGGAATAATTCTTTCATAATCTGGATATTTTCCATTTATTAATTTTGTAAAGAAAGTCATTTTATCATTTGATACTACTAAATTTGTATCATCGTAATTTATAGTAGCTTCATCTAAAAATAGTTTTTGAATTTCTATAATAGCTTTTTTAGGAATTATAAATTGTGATTCTTGATTATGTATGTTTTCTAAATATGAAATTGCTAATCTTCTTGTATCAGTTGAAACAAAATTTATTTTAGAATTTTTAATATCTATTAATGCACCATTTAATTCAAATTTAGGATTGTTATTATCAATTGCAGGTGTAATTTTTCTTATTGAATTTATAAAATTTAATGTTGATATATCTAATTTCTTTAAATTTTCTGACTTAGTTAAAGTTGGATATTCATTCGCATCGTACATTGGTAATTTAAAAGTTGCTTTGTTTTGTTTTATGATTATATTGTTATTGGCTACTTCAAATATTATATCTTCATTTTTTAATCTTTTAATAATACCAAGTAAATTAGAACCATTAGTTGTAGCTTTACCATCTACAGTATCATTTATATTATCTATGTATGATTCTAAACCAATTTCATAATCTGTTGCTTTTAAAATTAGTTTACCATTTGTTATTTCTAGATATATATGTGATGTTATAGAACTAGCATCTTTTTTTTCTAAAAAAGGTTGCATTGACGATATTACATTTTCAATGATATTTTTTGTAATTACAAACCTCATTTTTTCTCCTATATTTTTTATTTTTAATAGTGGCAGTAGTAGAGCATGTGAAAAGATGAAAACACATCTTCAAGATTGACTGTATCGAATCTCTTTCATGTGATTAAACGAAATGAAATATTCACACCTTTTCACATAATCTCTTGAAACTTTTTTAGAGCTTCTACTGTTACCACTCCTTATTTATGATTTTATTCTTTAAATTTTCGATAATTAACTTAAAGTTTTCATCTTTTTCAATTAACTCATTGGCTTTTTTAATATTATGAGAAATTGAACTATGATCTTTCATTCCAACAAATTTAGCAATATCAGGCATAGAGTTATGTGTAAGCTCACGTGCAAGATAAATAACAACTCTTCTTGCATTTGCAACAGTTGCTGTTCTTTTCTTGGATTTAATGTCACTTGGTTTAATATTAAGCTCACTTGCAACGATATTAATTATATCAGGAAGTTTAATATTTTCTTTTGTTTCTTTAATTTGATCTTTTAATAAACCTTGCACCATTTCTAGGTTAATCTCTTGGTTTAATAAAGATGCAGAGGCATTAATTCTAATTAATACACCTTCTATTTCTCTAATTGAATTATCAAGATTTGTTGCAATAAAATTTATAATCTCTCTTGTTAATGAGATACCATTTAATTCGGATTTCTTTTCAATAATTGCAATTTTAGTTTCTAATCCAGGAAGTTGTATATCAGCTGTTAATCCCCATTCAAATCTTGATTTTAATCTATCAACTAATCCAGCAATCTGTGAAGGAAGCCTATCTGATGTCATTACAATTTGTTTTTTTGCATTATGTAATTCATTAAATGTATGAAAGAACTCTTCTTGAGTTTGTTCTTTCCCTGATAAAAATTGTATATCGTCAATTAATAAAACATCACATTTACGGTACTTTGATCTAAAATGTTCCATATTTTTATTTTTAATTGAAAATGTAAAATCATTCATAAACTGTTCAATTGTTACATAAATTACAGTCTTTCCACCTTCTATTGCAGAATTTCCTACTGCTTGTAAAAGATGGGTTTTACCAAGACCTGTTCCACCATAAATAAATAAAGGATTATATTGAATTCCTGGTTTATTAGATACTGCTAATGAGGCATTATAGGCCATTTGATTAGAAGGTCCAACAATAAATGAATCAAATGTATATGATGGATTTAATATTGTACTTTCTGCAGTTTTATTTTCAATTTGTTCTTTAATAATCTCTCTTTTTGATTTTTTTTCACCAGCAATTTTTATCTCAATTGTCGGTTTTGTTCCATCATATATTTCAAAACAGTGTTGTATTACACCTGTATACTTACTTTTAATCCATGAAGCAATATATTTATTTGAAACTTCAAAAATAGCAATATTATTATCAGATGATATCTTTTTATACACAAGTTGCTTTAGATATCTATCGAAATCAATAGATGTAGCCTCTTTTTGAATAATTGTTAGGAAATCTTTACTTGTCATATACTATTAACTCTTTTTATTTATAAATAGTAAATATTATATCTAATTAATTATAAATTTAGATATAAGCTAGTTTTTAATTGATTTAATCTTTTAAGATTAGATCTATAGATTTTAGATCTTCAAAATTATTTGTTAGGATTAATAATGATAAATATGTGTCTACTAAAGTAAATATATTTTTAATATATTCCTCTTTTATTTTAAATATTTTATATTTTGCATCATATAAATCTATTATACTCTTTACACCATATTTATATTCTTTTTGAATACTATCTTTTGATAAAATAGCTGTTTCTAAAGATTCTGTATATAATTTTACTGATTTAATAGTCCATAATAATGTTGTTTTATTTTCTTTATATTCTGATTTTAATTGATTTATTAAACTATTTAATTCTTTTTGTGATGCTTTTACATTTAATTTTGAAGCAGTTGTTAAAGAATCATAATAACCACCTTTAAATAGGGGTATAACAATATTTAAACCTATTTCTTTATCTTCATCAAATGAAGAATCAAAACTTAAATTATTATCTACAGCAACATTTTTTGTATATTCTAGACTTAAATTAATTTTTGGTAAATGGTTGTATCTATTTCTCTTGACTTGATATTTATACATTTTAACAATATTCATTAATTTTTTTATTTGTAAATTTGAATAAATTTCATTGTTTGTATTTACTATTTTTTTTAATTTTACTAAATTATTTGATATATATTCTAAATTATTTAAATCAGGAACTCTAAAATTTCGATTATCACCCATTAAAGTTTGTAATTTTTTTTTATTTACTTTATATAAAAGTTTTTCTTTCTCTAAATCTACATTTACTTGATTTAATTCAATTTTTATTTCTAAAACTTCAGTTTGAGTAGATAAATTCATTGAATATTGTTCTTCTAATAAATCTATTTTGTATTTAAGGTTTTGTTTATAAAGCAATAACATTTTTATTTTATTTTTAGATTCAATTAGTGAAAGGTAAATTTTTAATATATCATTTGCCAAATCTTGTTTCATTCCCTTTATTTCAGCATTAAGGGATTTGAATTTGGAGTTTTCAACCTTTACTTGAGAATTAATTGTTTTGTCAAAAATAGGTTGTTGTAATATAACACTATAATCTCTAACTTTTTGTTTCATTTGTTTAATTGATTTATTTACAAATTTATAATCATTTTGAGTATATGATGAATAAAGATTTATTTCAGGATATCTTTTCGATTTAGCTTGAACAATATTTTCATAACTTGCTTTTAATTTATAATCTAAAGACTTTACTTTTTCAGAATTTTTTAAAGAAAGGCTATATGCTTTAGAAAAAGTTAAAGTTTCGCTACTATATAAGTTTAAATGAATAAAAAAAATTGAGAATAAAATTAAAAAATTATTCTTCATTAAAACTCCTGTTAAACCTATCTAATAGAGGCTTAAGCATATAACTTAATACAGTTCTTTCTCCTGTTTTTATCATCATTTCAGCTGGCATACCAGCTACTAAATTAAAATTATAAGATTTAATTTGTTCAATACCTTTTTTACTTAATTTAGCTTTTACTTCATAAAAAGATTCATTTGTATTTGAGTCAATAAAACTATCAGCAGAAACATAAGTGATTTCTCCATCTATAGAATGTGATTTTTGAGTATTATATGCTGAGAATTTTATACTTGCAGTTAAACCTGTTCGAATTTTATCTATATCTGTAGATTTTATTTGAGCAAGAATTATAAGATTTGAATCATTTGGAACTACTTCTAATATATCTGAACCTGCTTTAATTATAGAATCTTGAGTATAATTTGTAAGTCCTACAATATGCCCATCTGCAGGAGAATAAATAGTTGTTTTATTTAGGGTATCCTCTAGGGCATCAATTTTTAATCTTACTTCAGAAATTTTTGGAGATATTGTCGTTAATTCTTTTAATGTATCTTTTTTATAATCTTTTTCAATTAATACATTTTTAGTTTTTAACTCATTTATTTTTTCTTTTAGTCTAGTTTTTTCTTCTTCAATATTTATGATTTCACCTAATAATGATGACTCTTCTCTTTGTAATTTTCTTAAATTAATCTTGTTAATTAATCTTTTTGCATATAATTTTTCAAGTTCACGTATCTCTTCTGTTATGGATACTTGCATATATTTTTTACTTTTTAATGTAGAATTTAAACCTGCAATTTGATTTTTGAGTTGTAAAATTTGTTTAGAAATAACTTTTTTATTTTCTTTAATTGACTCTGTAATAGTTTTAAAAAGGTATTTTTGCTCTTTAATAATATTTTTATTCTTAACTTCTTCATTTAAAACAAGTTCTTTTTTATTATTTTTTTGAGCAAAAAGTCTTGATTGTAAAGCTAGCATACTTTCATATTGAAATTTTAATGATTCAATTTTAGCTTTTATTTGTGTATCATCAAGTTGTATAAGTATTTGTCCTTTTTCTACTAAATCACCATCTTTTACATAAATTTTTTTTATAATACCACTTTCTAAATGTTGAATTCTTTTTTTATTATAATCAGCAGAAACTTTTCCCATTGCTACAGAATGGATGGCAAGAGGTGCATAAGACATCCAACCCCCTAAAAAAATAAAAACAATTAATATAAGAGTAAATCCAAATCTAACTATTTTTGATGCATTCTCATCTGGTGCTTTATTAACTTCTTTCATTGTTGCCATCATCTAAATTAAAAAAATCTATATTATTTAATATTATATTTGTTTCATTAAATTCTTTTAATGTCCCATCTTCAAGTATTGCTATTTTATTAGTAATTTCTAAAATATTTTCTTTATGTGTAATTATTAAAACAGTTGTTAAATTTTCTTTTAAAACTTTTATACAATTAAGCAAAGCTTCTTCTCCTGCTTTATCTAGATTTGAGTTTGGTTCATCTAAAATAATTAATCGTGGATTATTATAAATTGCTCTAGCAAGACCTATTCTTTGTCTTTGTCCTCCTGAAAGTTTAGTTCCTCCACTTCCAATACTACTATCATAGCCTTTTGGAAATTTTACTATCATTTCATGGACACCAGCAATTTTTGCTGCTTTAATAACTTTATCAGAATTTAATTCTTTAAATCTTGAAATATTTTGACTAATTGTACCTTCAAAAAGTTCTATATCTTGTGGAAGATACCCAATACTTGAGCCAATTTCTTCTTTATTTAATAATTGTATATCTATATTATCAATTTTAACTTTACCTTCAGAAATAGGCCATATATCAAGAATACCTTTTACTAAAGTTGATTTTCCTGCTCCACTATTACCAATAATTGCAACAACATCACCTTCATTAATTTGTAAAGATATACCTTTTATTGTTGGGGCATCACCTAAAGGAGGAGTAAGTACCATATTTTCTAATAATAGTTCTGCTTTTGTAATAGGAATTGATGTCAATTGCTCTTTTTTTGGAAAGTCATGCAATAAAGATTCAATTCTTTTATAACTAGAACGATAAGTAATAAAGTGTCTCCAACTTGATATGATTAAATCAAGTGGTGCTAAGGTTCTTCCTAATATTATAGATGCTGCTATCATCATACCTGGAGTTATTTCTTGATCAATTGCAAGATAAGCACCTAGTCCTAGGATTAAAGATTGAGCTAATAATCTAAAATTTTTTGAAAGATTAGTCCAAACACTAGCACTATCACTTGCATCATTTTGTGCTCTTAAAAAACTATAATATTTTTTTTGCCATATGTATTTAATATCTTTTTTCATTCCCATTGTATTGACAACATCTGCATTTTTTAAAGAAGAATCTAGATAATTATTTGAAGAAAGATTATCTACTGTTGCTATATTTATTTTTTGTTTTGTAGTAATTTCATTTACTAAGGTGATTATTAATAAAATAAATATTGTAAATAGTGCGAAATATCCGAACATAGGATGGAATAAAAAAAGAATTAATAAATAAATTGTAATCCATGGGGCATCAAAAAATGCAAATACACCACTACCTGTTAAAAATTGTCTCATTTGAGTTAAATTACTTATATATGAAGAACTAGCCTTATTAGGATTTACTTTTTCTAATTGAAATAGAGAATCAAATATTCTATTACTTAAATTATTATCAATTCTATTACCAATTTTTATTAATATTTTTGATCTAATAATTTCTAATAAAGCCATTGTAATAAATAATACTACAACAATAAGTGTTAACATGAAAAGTGTATCTTTACTCTTACTTGAAAGAACTCTATCGTATATTTGAAGCATATAAATGGGAGGTACTAACATAAGTATATTAATTAAAAAACTAAATAAGCCTATAGTAAAGAATAATTTTTTAGATTGTTTGAGTACGCTTTTGAGTTCAGAAGTATTTTTATTTTGTGACAAAATTTCCCTTGTATTTTAGTAACAATTAAAAAGTAAGTCGTTAAGACTTACTTTTTAAATTATGCTAAACCACCAACATCAGCATCTGAAGGAGATTGAACACCATTGATATCAATATTAACATTAATATTAGTGTCTGCAACGTCAGCTACAGTATCAGTTAATCCACCAACAAGGTCACCAACAGTACCAAGAGCACCACCAAGTATACCACTTACTAAATTAACAACAGTTCCAAGTAAACCAGAAACAACACTTAATAATGGACTTAATAACCCACCTAAAAGATTTCCTAACATTTTACATCCTTTAACTTTTTATGAGTAGAATTTTACTCTGTGTTATTATGTCAAAAAAATCTTAAATTAAAATAAATAAATGATTTATAAAATTATGAATATATAAAGATTATACTAATTATGTCAAAAAAAATCTTAAAAACTAGTAAATTAATAAGTTATAAAATATTTATGATTTTCAATAAGAACTAGTTTTACACATAGTGAATAAGTAGTGAATAGATTGTTCACATTAAGTGAAAATTTATCTAAAACATACCATTATATGGCTATTATACTGATGTGAATAAAAAATAAATTAAAAGTGAATATACGTGAAAATATTAGGAATTGACCCTGGAACAAGAAATTGTGGCTATGCAATAATTGAAAAAAATGGTTCTCAAACTAGACTTATTGAAGCTGGTTTAATTAAAATAAAAACAAAAATTTTACAAGAACAAATTGTGGAAATGACAGAAGGTTTTGATCTTATTTTTGACAAACATGTTATTAATGAAGTTTCAATTGAAGATATGTTTTATGCCTTTAATCCAAAGACAGTAATTAAGTTAGCTCAATTTAGAGGAGCTATATCATTAAAAATTTTACAAAAATTTGGAAATTTTGCTGAATATACTCCTTTACAAGTTAAAAAAGCAGTTACGGGCAATGGAAAAGCGGATAAAACTCAAGTTGCTTTTATGGTAAAAAAATTACTTGGAATTAAAAAAGAGATAAAACCCTTAGATATTACAGATGCAATTGCAATTGCACTTACACACTCTCAAAGGATTAGATAATAATGATGAAATATATTCCTATATTAGCTTTTTGGTCTTTAGGTATTATTTGGGGAAGTAATTTTATTTATATGAAGATGGCAGCAGAGTTTATTGAACCTATGCAAGTTGTTTTTTATAGAGTTTTATTTGGTTTTATTCCAGTATTTTTTTATGCTTTATATATAAAAGCTTTAAAATTTGAAGATTTAAAATATATAATACATTTTGTTGTTATGTCCTTATTAGCAGCTGTTATTTACTTTTTTGGTTATGTAAAAGGTTCTTCATTATTATTATCTGGAATTGCAGGTGCTTTAAGTGGGGCGATACCACTTTTTTCTTTTTTAATGGCTAGCATATTTTTAAAAGAAGAAAAAGTTACAAAGCTCGCTTTATTGGGTGTATTATTAGGATTTCTAGGTGTTTTAATAATAAGTGGAGTATTTTCAAGTAACTTAGAAAATACAAATATAGAAGGTGTTTTATACTTACTTATTGCATCATTAAGTGTTGGTTCTTCTTTTGTTTATGCTAAAAAATTTATTATGCCATTAAAAATTAATGTAGTAGCTTTAACAACTTATCAATTAGGAAGTGCTTTAATTATTCTATTTTTAATAGTAGATTTTAAAGGTATAAATAACATTTGGCAAGATACTCATAGTTTTATAGGATTGGTTGTAGGATTAGGTATTTTAGGTACTGGACTAGCTTATATCTTATACTATTATATGATTGAAAAGCTAGGTGTATTAAAAGCCTCTTCTATTACATATATTCCTCCTGTTGTTGCTCTAATTATTGGGTTTTTTATTGTTGGTGAAGATATTAAGATGATAGATTTTATAGCTACTATTTTTATATTTTTTGGTGTATTTTTAATTAATAAGAAAGATAAATAAATCATTGTTTTTTATATTTAATCTGTTATAATCACGCGCAATTATTAAATAGGATATTAAAAATGAAAAGAATAGGTATTTTAGCTTCATATAATGGAAGTGGTTTTCAAAAAATACAAAAAGCCATAGAAGAGAAGATTTTAGATGCACAAGTTGTTGTAGTAATTTCCAATAATAGTAATGCGAATGTTTTAAATATAGCAAATGATATGCAAATACCTAATTTTGTAATAAATGAAAAAAAATACCCTAATGAAAATATTGATGAAAAAATATCAAATTTATTAAAAGAGTTTAACTGTGATTATATATTCTGTTCTGGTTATATGAAAATGATTGGAACTATTTTAATATCACAGTTTCCTGAAAGAATAGTAAATACACATCCTGCACTTTTACCTTCAATTTATGGAGGCAAAGGAATGTATGGAAGATTTGTACATGAAGCAATTATTAAAAATAACGAGCCTAAATCAGGTGTTACGATTCATTTTGTAAATGAGAAATATGATGATGGTAGAATCATTTTAAAAAAAGAGCTTAAAATAAATAATGGTGAAAGTGTTGATTCTTTAGAAAACAGAATCAAAGAGCTTGAAAGTATAGCTATTATTGAGGCATTTGTTAAGCTTTTAGCTTAATCTAGCCTATTTCTAAAAATAGACTAGATAGAATTTATTTAAATACTGCTGCTAATTCTTCAGCTGTTTTAATAAACTTAATATCAGAAACTTTACCATCAGTTAAAGTATAAACTGTGATAGTATCTTCTTTTTTAGTAAATGATTTAGTTTGTTCTTCATCAACTAAAAGAATTGAGAATGGATATTTTTTCATTTTTGGTAATGCAAACCATTTTGCGATTAAACTTGGCATTCCTGAAATATCTGCTACATAATTTGATTTATTTGATTCTAAGAAACCTTTATCTTTTGTAAGTAAATAATCTCTTAATATTTCACTAGTACCTTTATCTCCTGCAACTAAAATAGTTTTAGAGTCTGGACTAATTTTGTGAGCTTTCTCAAATTGATCTTTTATATCAAACGTAGGTGTAGAATCACCAATACTTAAAGCGTTTGCAAATGTTGCAACAAATAATAATACTGTAAATAAAATTTTTTTCATTTTTTCTCCTAATTTTAAAAATTGATGAATTGTAGCTATAAATAGTAAACAGAAAGTTAAACAAATAATAATAATTATCATTTAGATAAAGTTGGTAGATGCCACTTTCTATAATATGCTAATAATCGTAAGGCTACGCCAAATACAAAAACAATTAATACTGTAAATAATGTTCTCATTTCAAATATATCTAAGGTATAAACTATAAATCCTACAATTAGCGCAACCGTTGCATAAAATTCTGATATTAGAATTGATGGAACTCTATTTATTAAAATATCTCTAATTGTCCCACCTCCAACTGCTGTTAAAAAGGCTAAAATCAATACACCTAAAAAGTTATATTCATTTTGAATTGCAATAATTGAACCTGTTATTGAAAATGAAACTAATCCTACTGCATCAGAGACTATAAAAGCAGTTTTACTTTCTATATCATCACTTTTATGAAGTTTAAATAACAAAGCTATTAATACCGTTGCTATTACTAAAATAACAGGAAGGGTATCTGTAAAAACGTAAGGAGTCCTATCTGCAAGGACATCTCTAATCATTCCACCACCAAGAGCTGTTAAAAATGAAGAGATAAATACTCCTAAAATATCAAGTTTACAATGTACTGCAATTAAAAATCCACTTAAAGCAAAAGATATTATTCCTATAAAATCAGCTATTTCCAATGCAGTCATTATTTACCTTAATTATAATTTTTTATTATTATACTAAAAAAGCTATCAAGTATTATTAAAAAATTGATAAGCCAGTCTTTGTTGTAAATAATTCTAATGCTTTTGTTCCAATATATGAATTACTTTGAGCATTTAATTTTGGAGAGTAGACACAAATAGCCATTTTTTGAGGAACAATCGCAACAATTCCTCCACCAACGCCACTTTTCCCTGGAAGTCCAACTTTGTATGCAAAATCACCTGATGCATCGTAGTGACCACATGTAAGCATAACAGAATTTATTCTCTTTGCTTTTTCATTTGTGATAATTCTTTCATTATTTAAGGGGTTTACTCCATGATTTGCTAAAAATAACATTGCTTTTGCAAGTTGACAAGGAGTCATCATAATTGAACATTGTTTAAAATATGCATCTATTACATCATCTATTGGATTATAAATATTATTATAACTTTTAATCATATTTATTAATGCAAAGTTTCTAAATCCATGATTTAATTCTGATTTAAAAATCTCTTCATCGTAAGTGATTGAATCATCATTTGAAACTTTTTTTATAAAATTTAAAATATATTCAAAACTATTTTTTCTATGAAGTGAAACAAGGCTATCAATAGTTACAATTGCACCTGCATTTATAAAAGGATTTCTAGGAATACCATTTTCATATTCCAGTTGTACTAGTGAGTTAAAAGGATCGCCTGATGGTTCATGACCAACTCTTTTATATAAGCCTTTCCCATAATGGTTTAAAGCTAAAGTAAAAGCAAAAACTTTTGAAATACTTTGAATTGAAAATTTATTATCAACAGTTCCAATATTATATTGACTTCCATCAAATAATTGAATTGACATTGCAAACTGATTTGGATCTACTTTTGCTAGTGCTGGAATATAATCAGCTACTTTACCATTTTTGAAATAAGGTTGAATTTCTTTTTGTATTTCTTCTAAGATTGTTTGATAATTCATTAGCTCTCTATTAAAGTTATAATTTTAGAGGATTATACAAAAACAATCATAAAGAAAAGAGGATTATTTAATCCTCTTCTTTTATTTTTGTATTATATATTGAATAGTAGGACCACTACTATCAATACTTAATACTTTATATCCATGATTTTTCATATCAATTGGAATATTATTAATACTTTGAGGACAATCACTAATAATTTCTAAGATTTCACCTTCTTCTAAACTTTGCATTGCTTCAAGTGTCTTAACAGCAGGATATGGACAAGGTTCACCTTGCATATCTAGTCTATAATTTGGAACTATATTTTTTTTATCCATATTATTTTCCTTTTTGTTGTAATTTTGTTCTATAGTTTTTTTCTAATTTTAGAATTAATAAAAATAATAAGAATAAGAAAATATAGTTCATAAATAAACCACCATATTGACCAAATGTTTCAAGAAGATTTATTTTTGGCCACGATGTAGCTAAAGATAAAGAAAAACTATCCCACATAAATGCAAGTAAAGTAGCACCAATTACATTTCCAATACCAACAATCCAGAAATGAACTTGACCTTCAACAGCTCTATACATCCATCCACATTCACAACCACCAGCTAATACAATACCAAAACCAAATAGTAAACCACCTATAATAGCATTAGGACCAAGCCACATAATTTTAGCAGGAGTTCCAATCATAATATAAGAGAAAACACCAATAGTTGAAACAGCCATACCAATTACAATAGCAACTGCTAATTCACTTCTTCCTGTTGTAAAAATATCTCTAAAAGCAGATGTAAAACAAATCTGAGCTTTTGCGATTAATAAACCAAAAGCAGCTCCAAAAAGCATTGCAATTCCAAGTTTTTGACTATTATCAATAAAAATTAAATATAAAGCCCAAATAATCATAGCTACAAATACAAAAGAACCTATTGTAAATAACGATTTAACTTTTTGTTTATTTTCATCTGAGTCTTTATTTAAATCTTTACTACAAGAAACTTTTTCTAATTTAATTTTAGATTTAAAAAAAGATAGGGCAGTTACTTTTACACCTAAATAAATACCAATAATCATTGCAAGTGTAAAAAACCATGCATGTGCTGAAAACTGAGGAATTCCTGTAAATAAACTAGCAAGGTTACAACCCATACCAAGTCTTGCACCAAATCCTGCAATTATACCACCAATAAGTGCTTGTGCAATACGTATTTTACTAGCAGGCATTCTAAGTTTTACATTATTTCCCCAAAAAGCAGCAGCTATACATCCAGCAAACATACCAATAATCATAACACCATCAACTCTTGTTAGACTATTTCCATTCATATTCATAATTTTATAATAGCCCCAATCGCTAATATCAACA
Organism: Poseidonibacter antarcticus; assembly: GCF_003667345.1. Taxonomy (NCBI): domain Bacteria; kingdom Pseudomonadati; phylum Campylobacterota; class Epsilonproteobacteria; order Campylobacterales; family Arcobacteraceae; genus Poseidonibacter; species Poseidonibacter antarcticus. Next base: position 39,027 of record NZ_RCWF01000011.1, on the reverse strand, counting down.
CCAGCTAATTGTAAAATATGTCCACCCCAACGTGTAAATTCTCCTGTAACTGCCCAATACGTTCCTGTAATACCAAAATAATAAGCTGCAAGTACACCCAATGCTATAACAGCAGGCGTAGGATGCCAGAATGCAACCAGATATTTTTCCTTAAATTGCTTGAAATATTCCATGCAAATTTCTCCTAACAATGTGTTTTAATTTTGAAAATTTGGATATAACTTTTATTGTTTTAAAAGTTTAAGTATCCTAAAAAGATGAGATTGAAGATTGAACAATAATCTCTATTTGTACCACAAATCTGATGGAATAATAATTAAATATAACTTAGTAATAATTGAAATAGTAAAATATTATTTACTATTATCAGTCTTAATAAATACAATTCTAAATATATTTGTTTGGTTTTTAAATTCATATTCCAATTTAAAGTTATGTTTATCTAAAATTTTTTTTACAATACTTAAACCTAAACCAAATCCGTCTCTTTGAGATAATTCTTGTGTAAATGGTTTTAGATAATACTCTAATTCTTTTGATAGTTTTTTACCTTTATTTGAAACTTCAATGGTATTTGTTTTGGAGATTATATTTATGGGGTAAGTGCTTGTATATTTTATTGCATTATCAATTAGATTTTTTAAAACTTTTGTAAGATAATATAAATCTGCATTTATTTTAAAATTGTCTTCTATTTTTACATTAATTTTTGATTCATCATCTAAGTATAATTTTCCCAAAGATTCAATAATCAAAGTTTCACAATCAAAATCTGTGATATTTAATTTTGTAGAGTTTAGTCTTTCTAATTCTATTAATTCATTTGTTAGGGTTTCTAAATCGTTAAATATTTTTTTTAGTAATTTTTTTTGTGAGAAATCATCTATTTTTTCAATAGCAAATTTACCTTTTGCAATAGGACTTCTTAGTTCATGACCAATATCTCTTAGTAATTCTTCTCTAGTTTTTATCAGGTTTTCTAAGTTTTCTGCCATTTTATTAAAAGAGTTTGATAGTATTCCTATCTCATCATTTGATTTAATATTAATTCTACTAGCTAAATCACCATTTGAGAAGTTTGTTATTTGTTTACTTATTATTTTTAGAGGAGATAAGAGTTTTAAAATATATAAAAATATAAGTATTAAAACAAAGATATCTAAGAAAATTAAAATATTTAAAATCATTTTATCAGTTAAATTCTTTTCATCTTTTGTTTTTAAAATATACTCTTCATCTAGATATTTAATTTTGATTATAAGTTCATCACTAAAAGATTCTTTTAAAATAGTTATTTCACTAAAAGTATTTTTTTGATGATGTAATATTTCGGCATTTATTGTAAAGTTTTTATTTAAAACCTTAAATTTTTGCTTTGTGAATAGTTGATCTAAATAGTTTTTATTATCAAAATTCTTTAATATTTCATCTGTAATTTTAATATATTTTTCTTTAATTAAATTATCAATTCTTTTTGAATTAATAGTGTCAATCCATGAGCCTATGACAATCATTAATATTAAACTTGTGATAAATAAGATTGACATTTTTTTAAAGATTGACATTTATTTTCCTAAAAACTTATATCCAATACCCCAAACAGATTTAATATATTTTGGATTTTTTGAATCGTCTCCAATTTTATATCTTATATTTGAAATATGCATATCTATTGTTCTATTTTTTGTATTTTCATCTAAGGAAGTTGCATGAAGTATTTGTTCCCTTGAAGATACTTTATTTAAATTATCAATTAAAAATATAAAAATTTCAAATTCTATTTTTGTAAAATCAATTGGAAAATTTTCTAAAGAAACAGTATGATTTTCTTTATCAATTAAAAAATCAGAAATTATAATTTTACTAGAAAGCGTTTTTTTTAATATATGTTCAATTCTTAAAACTAATTCTCTTGGTTCATAGGGCTTTGCTAAATAATCATCAGCTCCAAGCTCAAAGCCATGTATTTTATTTCCTATATCTCCTCTTGCTGAGGAGATGATAATTGGGATATTTTTTTTTATTTGTTTTAGTTTTTTAAATAAATCAAAACCATCCATATCAGGGAGCATTAAATCTAGTATTATAATTAAGTAATCATTTTGATTTTTTAACTCTTTTAAGGCATCTTTGGGATGTGCAAAAGCTTTACAATCAAAATTATAATCTTTTAAATATTCAATTATAAATTCTTGCATTTGTAAGTCATCTTCAATTAATAAAACTTTTTTAATCAATATCCCCATCCTCTAAATAATCAGCAAATTTCTCTCTTTGTTTTTCATTTAATATTTTATGAATTTTGCTCATTTTTTCAACTTCCAGTTTTGTAGCTCTTGTTTTTAAATCAATAAGTGTTTGAAAATATAGTTCTTTATCAAAATCTTCATCTTCCATTATATCTTCTAAAATATCTTCTTTATCATCTTTATATTCATAAAAATCTTTATATTTATGTTTAAATTCTATGAGTACGTTTTTAATCTCTTTTAATTGTTTTTTATTAAGGTCTAAGTATTCAAGATTTTTATAGAAATGCTTATGTTTTTTATGTCCATCTCCTGCATTTGCAAAAATAATAAGACTAGTTAAAAGTAGAAAGATTCTTAATATTTTCATCTTCAATTAATCCTTTTTCAATATCTGTATGGCAAGCTTTACAATTTGCTTTACTTCTTATTTTTTTATTGTCAAATATATTTTTTGGAATATCTTTATGTGTTTTTTTCCAAAAAGATGTTTGAGTCATTGCAATTATATCTTTATCTCCTATAGAATTCAAAAAGTTCCATGAATCTTCCATTGTATAATTTTCGGCACTATTTTTTACTAAAAATGCTAATATTTCTTTGTTTGATTCTTTATCTATTGAAGCATCATCTCCAAAATGGTTTTCTAAATCGCTCATAAGTAATTCCCATGATTTTTTAGGTAAAAGATTGGGAGGGATACAGAGTGTGACACGATGCACACTCGGAAACAAAAAGTTCATTTTGTACATTATAATCGATTTGTTCATATTTTGAAGTAATTAAAATATTATCTGGTTTATAAAAATTAAATACCAAAAATCCTACAAAAAATAAAAACATCAAAATAGAAAATATCTTTTGATAAATATTTAGTTTTATACTTTTATCTTCTTGCGTAACTTTGTAACCACTTATTATAGAGTTTAACGTTTCATGTTTTTTATGAAGTAATCTATCTGATAATATACCTGCTAAATGGGCAATAATCAAAGCTATAAATAAAGAAGTTAGAACTTCATGTATTTCTTTAAACAATTCCATTTTTTTAAAAAGTGAAGTATTTAAAAAAGACAAAATTCCTTTTCCTTCTTGAATACCAAAAGCTAATATTCCTGTAATTATAATCAATATAGCAACTATAAACATAGAAATCATTACATAAGAAGCTAAGGGATTATGTCCTATATATTTTTGTTTACTTTCAAAGATATTATTTAAGAACTCTTTTACATTGCTTTTCCCAATTGGAAAATCTTTAAATAAAGAGTATTTAGGTCCAATTACTCCCCAAATTATTCTAAATACTAAAAGTATCAAAATAGCATAACCTACTATTGCATGGTAATCTAGCCATCTATCTTCTTGTGCACTTAAAAAAGCTAATAATATAAATAATACAAAAAGCCAGTGGAAGACCCTCGTGGGAAGGGACCAAATATATGATTTTTTCATGATTTATCCTTTAATCTTCCCATCTTCCATAATTTGGAATATTTACATCATCATCATTGTATATTCCTTTGTCTGCTGTTGTGTGACAAGCCATACAATTGAATAATCCTTTTACTTCTTTTTGTGTAATTAAATCTTTTCTTATATCTCTATGTTTTTTGATTATATACGGTGTTGTAGAAATTGAAGTAGGAATTTGTCCTGGTAATAAACTCGAAACAATTCTATTACTTCTTTTATACTGCATATTTTTTTCAGCACTATTATCATTTAGGTACTTAGATATTTTCTCTAAATCTTCTGGATCTAGTGAAGCATCAGTATCAAAGTGATCACTCAAGTTTGACATTATTTTACTCCAAGCCTTACTTGGTAATAATCCTGGTTGATATGCAAAGTGACAAGCACTACATTCGTTAATATATAGTTGATTATTAACAGGTGCAACATCTGTTCTACTTTTGAAAAAAAAGTTATCACCTGCAAATAATGAACTTAGTATCATTGTTAAAAAAATTAAATATTTCATCTGTTCTCCTTATTTATTAATCATGTAAGTTACTACATCACCTTTTTCTTTTGCTGTACCCTCACGGTTATAAACATCGTTAAAATTTCTTTTTAGCCATTTTTTAATTGTTTTTATTTTTGTAAATCTTTTTGGATTTGCTTTTGGTGATAAAGGTTTAATCTCTTTACCTGTAAAGAAATTTTCACCAGTATTGTTTAAATTAACTGTATGACATGAGGTGCAAGATATCTCTTTACCTTTTTTTCCAATATGTTTTGATGTAAAGATTTCTTCACCTCTTTTATAATCAAAACCTTTAAAGTTTGGATTAATTTTTACTTCCTCTTGTTTTAAAGAATTTAAATAATCGTCAACAACTGCTGCGTATGATAAGTTTATAATCATTGCAAGAATAATTAAATATTTCATCTTTTTCTCCTTTTGTTTTATAATGAAAGTATAAAACAATATTTTCAATTACTTATGTATACTTTCTTTACAACTTCTTGACATTTATTAGAAATTTATTACTTATTTAAGAATTTATTAAAATAAATTTGTATATTTAAGCAAAAATTTAGTATAATCCGCGAAATTAATAGAAAAAGTTTTTTCTTTGCAAGAACTTTTTCGCAAAATCTATAATAAAGAGATTCAATGAGAGATATTAGAAATATTGCGGTTATCGCGCACGTTGACCACGGTAAAACTACATTAGTAGATGAATTATTAAAACAATCAGGAACTTTTACTGCTCACCAAGAAGTAGATGAAAGAGTAATGGATAGTAATGATATTGAAAAAGAAAGAGGAATTACAATTCTTTCTAAAAATACTGCTATTGATTACGAAGGTGTAAGAATTAACATTATTGATACTCCAGGCCATGCTGATTTTGGTGGAGAAGTTGAACGTGTTCTTAAAATGGTTGACTGTGTACTTTTACTAGTAGATGCTCAAGAAGGTGTTATGCCTCAAACAAAATTTGTTGTTAAAAAAGCATTACAATTAGGACATAGACCAATTGTTGTTATTAACAAAATTGATAAACCAGGTTCAGATGCTGATAGAGTTGTTGATGAAGTATTTGACCTATTTGACCAAATGGGTGCTAGTGAAGAACAATTAGAATTCCCAGTTGTTTATGCAGCTGCTAGAGATGGATACGCTAAATTAGCTTTAGAAGATCCAAATGAGAATTTAATTCCATTATTTACAACTATTCTAAACGAAGTTCCAAAACCAGTTGGAGCAGATGAAAATGGTCTTCAATTACAAGTATTTACACTTGATTACGATAACTTCATTGGAAAAATTGGTATTGCAAGAATCTTTAATGGAACAATTTCAATGGGTGAAACTGTTCTTTTAGTTAAATCAAATGGCGAAAAAGTTAAAGGTAGAGTTACTAAACTTATTGGTTTTAAAGGTGTTGATAGATTTGATATTCAAACTGCTGGTACTGGTGATATTGTTGCTGTTGCTGGTTTTGAAACTATTGATGTTGGTGATTCACTTTGTGATCCTGTAGATCCAATGCCATTAGACCCTATGCATATTGAAGAACCTACATTATCTGTAACATTTGCAGTAAATGATTCTCCATTAGCTGGAACTGAAGGTAAATATGTAACATCAAATAAAATTGATGAAAGATTAACTGCTGAAATGAATACTAATATTGCTATGAATTATGAGCAAATTGGTGAAGGTAAATTCAAAGTTAACGGAAGAGGGGAATTACAAATTTGTATCCTTGCTGAAAATATGAGAAGAGAAGGGTTTGAATTTTCTATTGGTAGACCAGAAGTAATCGTAAGAATTATTGATGGTGTTAAAATGGAGCCATTTGAGCATTTAGTAATTGATACACCAGATGAATTTTCAGGTGCAATTATTGAAAAATTAGGGAAAAGAAAAGCTAATATGACAAACATGGTACCAATGGGTGCTGGTTCTACAAGATTAGAGTTTGAAATTCCTGCACGTGGATTAATTGGTATTAGAACTGAGTTCTTAACTGAAACTAAAGGTGAGGGTGTTATGAACCACTCATTCTTAGAATTCAGACCTCATTCTGGAACTGTTGAATCTAGAAAATATGGAGCATTAGTTTCTATGGAAAATGGTGAAGCTGTTGGTTATTCAATCTTTAACTTACAAGATAGAGGGGTTATGTTTATTAAACCTCAAGATAAAGTTTATAACGGAATGGTAGTTGGTCAACATGCTAAAGGGAATGATTTAGATATCAATCCAATTAAAGCTAAACAACAATCAAACGTTAGATCTTCGGGTGCGGATGAAGCTATTAAATTAATTCCACCAAGAGTTATGTCACTTGAAAATGCATTAGAATGGATTGAAGAAGATGAACTTGTTGAAGTTACACCTGTATCGATTAGAGTAAGAAAAAGAGATCTTGATCCAAATATTAGAAAAAGAACTGCTAAAAAGACTAAATTTGCTTAATAAAAATTAGATTTTATCTATTTTTAAAAAGGGAAGGGCTTCTTAGCTCTTCCCTTTTTTTTTACAAAATTTTTAGACAAAAGGGTTTATATGTCCGATATGATGGCATTTAGGATTAGACAATATTTATATAAAACAAAAAAATAATAGGAGATTTTTTCTCCTATAAAAAGGAGAAAAAATGAAAAATATTAATACAAATATCAAAGATTATATTATTGTAGTTGCGATTGAATTTATAGCAGTTGCTTTAAGTTTTGCTTTTATCATAAAATAAATTATTTTGATTGTATGAAAACCAAAAGGGATAATTTCTCGAAAAATTGTTTGAATGAATGAAAAAGAAATTATCCCCTTTTGGCAAAGGGAAAGGAGAAAGTATAGCCAGTTTGGGACGACTGGCTTGTATCTTGCATAAGTGGAGATAGGAGGAAACCACTAAAATTATATTATAAATGCTAGGATACTTTTACTTTTTGTCTGAAATCAAGTTTATAAATCAGTTTCGTCTGGATAATATGTATTTAATTTGAAAAAAATAGAACATAAACTGATATAAATGTCATGAAATTCATAAAGAAATTATATAGCTAAATGATTAATGAATCTTAAACAAAAGGTTAAGATTAGTTAACAATACTCTTAATAGATTTGATTAGTTCTAAAATTTCTTCTTTTGTTTGTGAGAAGTGTATAGAAACTCTAATCCATCCTGGTTTATTCTCTAAATCTAACTCTTCAATTCCTAGTAAATCATGACCATAAGGTCCAGCACATGAGCATCCTGCTCTTGTTTGAAAACCTTTTGATTTTGATAATTTAGAACATAGTTCATATGGGTCTATATTTTCAATATTAAAAGAAATTATTCCAATATTATCTTCATTTGCATTCCCATAAATTTTACAATTAGGAATTTCTAAAAGTCCATTTAAAAATATCTTTTTTAATATCTTTTTTCTTTTGGCTATAAAATCAAAACCAATTTCATTTCTTAACTGATATGCTAAGCTTGCTCGTATTAATTGCAAAATACCAGGTGTTCCTGCATCTTCTCTTGTTTGAATATCTTTTTCGTAAATTTGATGTTTTTTATTTACATATTGTACTGTTCCACCACCTGCAAAACTTGGAGATAAATTGGTATCAACTAAGGATTTTCTAATTATTAAAAGTCCACATGAACCAGGACCACCTAATAGCTTATGAGGTGACATAAACATAGCATCATAAAGATGAGATGGAATATTTATATATGGAGATGAAGCTGCTGCATCAAAGCAAACTATAGCATTATATTTTCGTAAGATTTTTGAAATCTCTTCATATTTTGTAATAATTCCTGTAACATTTGAGGCTATACAAAAAGAAGCTATTATTTCTCTATGTTTATTTTTTTCTAAGACTTCTTTTAAATGTTCTAAATCTATTAAGCCATTTTGGCTTAAATTTATTCTTTGTATTTCACATAATGCTTCTCTAAAAGAAACTTCATTTGAATGATGTTCATAAGGTCCTACAATGACCAAGGGGAGCTTTGATTTATCAACTTCAATACTATATCTTTTTTTTGTTGCAGGTGGTATATATAGCCCTAAAAGCTCTTGAAAATGTTTAATAGCAGCAGTTGTTCCACAACCATTAGGAAGTATTGCAAAGTTTTCATCAATTTCTAAGTTTTTTGCTAGCTTAGCTCTTGCCATTTCATAATAACTACTTGTAGTATCAGCATTAGAAGCTTCTTTTGAGTGTGTATTTGCATAAGTTTCTAATACATTATGAATTCTATTTTCTATTTGTCTAAAGGCTAAACCTGTTGCAGTATAATCAAAATACTCTTTTTTATTTTTTCCAATTGTGTTGTATCTTATAAAATTAAGGGTATCTGTATTTTCGTTTAGAAATGGTTTAAAGATTTTATTATTCATTATTTTACTCATATTAATTAGTTGGACTTATTTAACCTATAAGTTTAAGTTATTTTATATAAAAGCTTGCTTGTATGAACAAATAAGCTTTCATATTTTAAGTTTAGATAAAAGGGTTAAAGTTTACTTTCTGTAAATCTTTTGCTAAATCATCAGCTTTAGTTGACGGTGCATCTAAAATTATGATATTACCTTTATTTGTTAATTTTACTTTTGAAGCATTATATTTTTCAAGAATTACAGCTAAGCTATTAAAATCAGAAGCTTTTAAATTTTGTGATTTTATTTTACAGCCAATATAACTTTGACCTTCGATTGTACTTTTATTTATCCCAAAATGCTCACCTTTAGTTGCTCTTGTATCAGCTTCTAAGATAATTCTTTTTAGATTAAAATTAATAGATGAATCCAAAATTTCATTAAACTCTGCTAATCCCCATGTTTTAACTAATGAAGCAAAAGTACTTTTATTAATATCAGTTCTATTTCCATACTCTTTATAAATATTTACAATAGCTTTTGATGTTTGAAGAATTTGAGAAGGTGTAATATAACCTATATGTTCACCTATAATTTTTACTGAAAATAAAACTTTATTACTTTTGTACGTACATGCATCAAATTTTACATCAGGTATTTCTACATGACAACATTCTTCTTTACATCCATTGATTGCTATTTGTAATTTATTTGGTAGATTTGAGTATTTTTTATTTCCAATAAATGTATCATTTATTTTAGTAGCAATAGTACTTACATCCATTAATTGTTTACCATCAACTGTATTAATTGGACAAGTGATAATATTTCTTACAGTATGTCCAGCTTCAAATATTGTGCTTAAATTTACATTATGTAAAAGATTGAAAATATGTGGTAAATCATGCATTTTCAAGTATTTGAATTGGATTTTTTGACCTCTATTAATATCCAAAGAATTTCGTGCATACTCTTTTGATATTAAAGCTAAGGTTTTAAGTTGTTCAATATTTAACTCTCCAAGTGGTAAAGGAATCACTACTTTAAAGTAGTTTTCATTATCTTCTTGTTTATAAATTCCATACCATTGAAATCTAATTAAATCTTTAGCTGAAACTCTTTCACCTAGGACAGCATAGATATAGATGTCACTTAAGACATCTATTCCATCTTTTTCTTTTTTGATATGTTCAATATTTAAAGTTAAATTATTTGACATTATATCGCCTTACAATTCCATTGTGGATAATTGTTTCTAATATATTGATTTAATTCAATCTCAGCTTTTGTATACTCTTTAATACTTTGCTCTTTTGATGATGATTCATTTGAAGATACAATCATACCAGCACCAACAGTTGAGTTTGTATATTTATCTATTATTATAAAACTTCCTGTATATCTATTTTTATGATATGCATCTATTGCAATTTCTCTATCTAAAGAAAGAGTACATTTTGCTATATCATTTAATTCTAATGTAGTTGCATTTACTTCTTCAAATGTATTAATATTCTTTTTAAATTCGATTGAATTAAATGATCCATTTATTACAGATGTTGCTCTTTTAATCACATAGTTTTGATTTAAAGCTAATGGTGTTTCATCCATCCATACAATCATTGCTGATAAGTGATTTGATACTTTAGGAATATCAGTTGATTTTACAATCATATCACCTCTTGAAATATCTATTTCATCTTCAAGTGTAATTGTTGTTGCCATTGGTGCAAATGCTCTAGGTATTGTTTCTACTGTTTCATCTTTTCCAATTGGTCTTAAATCTTTAATATCATTTGATACTATTGATTTTACTTTAGATGTTTTTCTTGAAGGTAATACTGTAATTTCATCACCAACTTGAATTGAACCACTCGCAATTGTTCCAGAGAATCCTCTAAAGTTTAAGTGTGGTCTTATTACATATTGAACAGGTAATCTAAATGAATTAGATGCTACTTTATGAATATCAATAGTATCTAGTAATTCCATTAAAGGTTTATCTGTATACCAAGGTGCTTTTGGTGAATTTGTTAAAATATTATCTCCATCTAATGCAGAAATAGGAATAAATTCAATATTTAAGTCTTCATTATGTGGAAGATTTGGAATAATCTTTTTATAATCTTCTTTAATACTTTCAAATACTTCTTGTGAAAAATCAACTAAATCCATTTTATTAATAGCAACTACTAAGTTTTTAATACCTAATAATGAAGCAATATAAGAGTGTCTTTTAGTTTGAGTTAAAATACCTTGTCTTGCATCTATTAAAATAATAGCAATATCAGCAGTACTAGCACCTGTTGCCATATTTCTAGTATATTGTTCATGACCTGGAGTATCTGCTATGATAAACTTTCTTCGCTCAGTTGAGAAGAATCTATAAGCTACATCAATAGTAATACCTTGTTCTCTTTCACTTGCAAGACCATCAACTAAAAGTGCTAAATCTATTTTATCACCAGTAGTTCCACTTTTCTTACTATCTTGTTCAATAGCTGCTAATTGATCTTCAAAAATCATTTTTGAATCATAAAGTAGTCTACCAATTAAAGTACTTTTACCATCATCTACACTACCACATGTGATAAATCTACATATTTCTTTATTCTCATGTTCGTGTAAATATTGTTCTATATCTTTTTCTATTAAATCTGATTGATGTGCCATCTTAAAAATACCCTTCTTGTTTCTTTTTCTCCATTGATGCATCACCATCAGAGTCAATTAATCTACCTTGTCTTTCACTTGTTGTACAAACAAGCATTTCTTGAATAATCTCAGGTAATGTTGTAGCTTCACTTTCAACTGCACCAGTTAGTGGATAACACCCAAGTGTTCTAAATCTTACTTTTTCTTTTTTTGCTGTTTTTCTAAGTTCTTCAGGCATTCTTTCATCATCTACCATGATTTTTGCACCCATATAATCTACTACTTCACGCTCTTTTGAGAAGTATAAATCAGGAATAGAAATATTTTCAAGATAAATATATTGCCAAATATCTAATTCTGTCCAGTTAGATAATGGGAATACTCTAATTGATTCACCTTTAGTATGTCTTCCATTATAAATATTCCAAAGTTCTGGTCTTTGGTTTTTTGGATCCCATCTATGGTTTTTATCTCTAAAAGAATAAATTCTCTCTTTTGCTCTTGATTTTTCTTCATCACGTCGGGCTCCACCAAATACTGCATCAAACTTATGGATATTTAAAGCATTTTTTAATCCCTCAGTTTTCATAATATCTGTATGTACTGAGCTTCCATGTTCAAATGGAGAAATATTCATCTCAATTCCTTTTGGATTTGAGTAAACAATTAATTCCATTCCTACTTCTTTTGCACGTTTATCTCTAAATTCAATCATTTCTTTGAATTTCCATTTTGTATCTACATGCATTAAAGGTAATGGTGGTGGTGCTGGGTAAAATGCTTTTTGTAAAATATGTAGCATTACAGATGAATCTTTCCCTACACTATAAAGCATACCAGGGTTTTGAAACTCTGCTACTACTTCTTTCATTATGTGCATTGATTCTGCTTCTAGCTGTTTTAAATGCGTTAATCTATCTTGACTTATTTCCATTTGATACCTTTCTTTTATTATTTTCTGTGTAAACCACATTCTTTGTGTTCTGGGTTTTCCCACCACCATCGTCCTGCTCTAATATCTTCACCGTCTTGAACGGCTCTAGTACAGGGTGCACATCCAATACTTGGGAAGCCTTGGTCATGAAGTTTATTATATGGAACATTATTTTCTTTTATATAGCTCCATACATCATCTTCATTCCAATCTATTAAGGCATTTACTTTTATTATATTAAATCCCTCATCCCACTCGATAAGTTTCATTTGGGTTCTTGTAACACTTTGAGCTGCTCTTAATCCTGTAAACCAAATATCTAAACCTTTTAAGGCTCTTTTTAAAGGTTCAATTTTCCTAATACCACAGCAAGTTTTTCTTTTTTCAATACTTTCATATTGTCCATTTACACCTTGTGTTTTATAGAGATTTTGAACATCATCAACATTAGGAAAATATACATCTAATTTGATATTATATTTTAGATTTGTTGCATCCATAACATCATAAGTTTCAGGATGTAATCTACCTGTATCCAATGTAAAGATTCTTGCATCTTTATCTTTTTTCAAAATAATATCTGTTAAAACTTGATCTTCTGCAGCTAGGCTTGAACTTAGTGCTGAAGTGTTTTTATAATTCTTTAAAAAATACTCTAATATTTCATTTGTAGATTTATCTTTTAATTCTAAATTTAATTTTTCTACTAACTCTTTACTCATAAAATGCCTTTATATTTGATAATCATTTGCTGATGGTTTAACTCTACCTAAATTGATTTTATTCCAAGCTCTTTCATGAAAATAATATAAAGCCATTTTTGTAAATAATTCTATTGATCCAATAGAGGCTGCCATTTTTAAATTACCAGTAATAAAATATGAGATTATTATTGTATCTAGAGTCCCAATTACACGCCAAGATATGCTTTTGACAACTGATCTGTAAGCTTTTTCCTGCATTCTTCTACCTCATACCTTATTTTATTTATATGAGAGCGAAGAGATTTTACTCTTCGTCATAATCATATAGTCCTGAACTTAAATATCTTTCACCTGTATCACAAAGAATAGTTACAATTGTTTTACCTTTGTTTTCAGGTCTAGATGCAACTTGTTTTGCAACAAATGCATTTGCACCAGCTGAAACACCAACTAATAAACCTTCTTCTTTAGCTAATGCTCTTGAAGTTGCAATTGCATCTTCATTTGATACTTGGATAACTTCGTTATAAAGTTCAGTATTTAAAACATCAGGAACAAATCCAGCACCAATACCTTGGATTTTATGAGGACCTGGTTTACCACCACTTAATACAGGAGAAGCATCAGGTTCAACTGCAATAATTTGAACATTTGGATTATTTTCTCTTAAAACTTCACCTGTTCCTGTAATTGTTCCACCTGTACCAATTGCTGCGATGAAAATATCAACTTTTCCATCTGTATCTGCAATAATTTCTTTTGCAGTTGTTAATCTGTGAATTTCAGGATTTGCTGCATTTGCAAATTGTTGTGGAATAAATGAATTTGAATTTTCTTCACTTAACTCAAGAGCTTTATCAATAGCACCTTTCATTCCTTTTTCAGGTTCTGTTAATACTAAATCAGCACCTAAAGCTTTTAATAATCTTCTTCTTTCAATACTCATTGATGAAGGCATAGTAAGAACTAATTTGATTCCTAAAGCTGCACAAACACTTGCTAAGGCAATACCTGTATTTCCAGATGTTGGTTCAATAACTGTTGTGTCTTTGTTGATTAACCCTTGCTCTAAAGCTTTATTAATCATATTTGTACCAATTCTATCTTTTACAGAATGTGATGGATTCATAAACTCACATTTCCCTAAAACAGTTGCACCACTTTCTTCACTTGCACCTTGTAATTTTACTAAAGGTGTATTACCAATTAATTCTGTTATATTTTTTGCATATTTCATTTTAATTTCCTTTATATACTGTAATGTAAAAATTCGTTATATTTATCTTGATAATCATCTAAATTAGATAGATTCAAATCAAAAATCTTTTTTATTTGTTCTTTTGACTCATCAAAGAATATATTTAATATCGGGTTTTTAGCTTTCACATCAACAACTTTAATATCACCTTCTAGTGCTACTAAAATATCAACTACCTTAATTTCTTTAGGCAAAAATGCTAAAACATACCCACCCTTAGCACCTCTTATACTTTTAACAAGTCCAGCACGTCTAAGTTTACTCAATAATTGTTCTAAATAATTCTGAGGAATATTAGCATTTGAAGAGATTTCCTTGATTTGCATTGGAGTATCTGCTTCATGTTTACTAAGTTCGTACATGGCTGTTAAACCATATACACCTTTTGTTGAAATTAATGGCATTTCTTCAAATTCCTAATTTAACGCTTGTTCTAAATCAGCTTTTAAATCTTCAGTGTTCTCTAAACCAATTGAAAGTCTAATTGTAACTGGTTTAACACCAACTTTTGTTAACTCTTCTTCTGTTAATTGAGAGTGAGTTGTAGATGCTGGATGAACAATAAGTGATTTACTATCCCCAATATTTACAACAACGCTAAATAATTTAGCACTATCAATTACTCTTTTTGCTTCATCAAATGACTCAACATCAAAAGAAATAAGTCCAGATGCTTTTCCATCTTTAAAGTATTTTTGAGCTTTATCATAATATTTATCAGTTTTTAAACCTGGATAATTTACTGCTTTTACTTTTGGATGTGCACTTAAAAATTCTGCAATTTCTAAAGCATTATCAGAATGTTTATCAACTCTTAAAGACAGAGTTTCTAATGTTTGAATTAATAACCAAGAATTAAGCGGAGCTTGAACTGCACCAATATCTCGTGCTAATGATAATCTAGCTCTTAAACAAAAGTTTGGAAGAGGAACATCAACATAAACTAAACCATGGTATGAATCATCTGGTGTTGTAAATTCAGTATATTTTTCTGCATTTTCTTTAAAGAATTCTGCTAAACCATCTCTTTCTACAATAATTCCACCAAGTACAGTACCTTGACCATTTGTATATTTTGAAGTTGAATGAACTACAACATCAACACCCCATTTGATTGGGTTAAATAAAGCTGCTGTTGCAACTGTATTATCACAAATTGTTAAAACACCATTTCTTTTTGCTATTTCAACTATTTTTTCAATATCTGCTACTGCAATTTGTGGATTTGATAATGATTCAAAGAAAATCGCTTTTGTTTTATCATTAATTTGTTCTTCTAAATTTGAAGCATCTTCAGATTTAAAAACATGTGCTTGAATCCCAAATCTTCTAATAGTATGAGTTAATAAAGTAACTGCACCACCATATAATTTATCAGAGATTAAAATATTATCTCCAGCCTGAGCAACATTTGCAATGGCATAGAAAATTGATGATTGACCACTTGAAACACATAAAGCTGCTGCTCCACCTTCAAGTTGTGCAAATCTTTGTTCTAGTACATCTGTTGTAGGATTATTTAATCTTGTGTAAATTGGTCCTAATTCTTTTAAAGCAAATAAATTTGCAGCGTGTTCTGAATCTCTAAAGGCATATGCAGTAGTTTGAGTAATTGGTACAGCCATTGAACCATAACCCTCTTTCTTATTATAGCCCCCGTGAACTGCAATTGTTTCGTTATGCATTGTGTAATCCTTCTTTCTTTCGTTTTTTAATTATGGTGAAATTATAGAATATTTTTATTTCAATGTCAAGTGATTTTATCAAAATTAATAGAATAATCTATATTAAAATACTTGTAATTAAGAATTATAGTTTAATTTATTAAATCATTTTCAAGTAAATAATTGTATATAAATCCTATATAATGGTAACTTTTAGATAAAGAATAATTTTTTATTTCAGAAGTAATAAAGATAAAAAGAATTTCAAAATTTATTGATAAATTTCTTAAAATATAATAGTTGATTAAAATACTATAGTTTAATAATAGGGAATATAGTATAAAATAGTTATAATTTTATTAATAAAAAGGCTTAAAATATGAAGAATAATATATTTGAAAATATTATAATAGATAAAAAACAAGAACAATTCTTTGAATTAATCAAAAATGACAATATAAGAATAGAAAAAATAGTATCAAATGGACAAAGCTCACCCATAAACTTTTGGTATGAGCAAAAAGAAAATGAATTTGTTCTTATATTAAAAGGAAATGCCATCTTAGAATATGAACATAAAGAAGTGATTCTAAAAGAGGGTGATTTTATAAATATTCCTGCTTTTACAAAACATAGGGTAAAATACACAAATCAAATGCAGCCAACAATATGGCTTGCAATATTTTATTAAGGTGTGATTTGAAAATAGCAATAATTGGAGCGGGAGCTGCTGGAATAATAGCAGCCATAACTGCTAAAAGATTAAACAAAGATATTCAAATAGATTTATTTGATGCAAACAAAGGTATTGGTAAAAAGATATTAGCTAGTGGAAATGGAAGATGTAATATCTCAAATAGCCAAGTGACAGCTAAAAACTATTTAGGAGAGAATCCTGATTTTGTTAGCTATGCTTTAAAAGAGTTTGATTTTAAATCTTTTGAAAAGTTCTGTAAAAGTATTGGATTACTTCTTGATATAAAAGAGACTAACAAAGTATATCCATTATCAAATGAAGCAAAATCAGTAACTAAGCTTTTAGAGTTAACACTCGATTCTTTAGGTGTTAACATATATTTAGAATCACTTATCTCAGATGTTCAAAAGATTGAAAACAAGTTTAATATCAAAACAAATGATAAAGAGTATAAAGACTATGATAAAGTTCTAATATCAAACGGTCTAGGAGCTGCACCACAACTAAATGCAAATGAATCAGGGCTAGACTTCGCCTCAAAATTTGAGCATAGTTTCAATCTAACTTATCCATCACTTGTAGGACTTCATACAGATGTAAACTATCACTCTCGTATGCAAGGAGTTAAAAAAGAGTGTAATGTATCACTATATATAAACGGACAGCTTGAACAAGAAATATTTGGAGATGTACTGTTTACAAAATACGGTGTTTCAGGTTTTGCTATTTTAGATGTTTCGCAAGTAGCAGCATATAATCTAAGTATGTACCAAGATGTAAAAATAGCAGTAAATTTTTTCCCAAAGCTTCATAGAAATGACTTAGCAGACCAAATCCAAAGCTTATTCAAAACTACACCAAACCAAAAAGCCTTAGATATTTTAACAGGAATGATATCAAATAAAATCGCACCAGTTTTACTAGAAATCTGTAAAATTGATAGTGAAGCAAAAGCAGGACAAGTAAACGCAAAACAAATCAAAGCAATATCATATCAACTTAATCAATGGAAACTAAAAATCACAGATACACAAGGCTTCGGACACGCAGAAGCCAGTGGTGGTGGTGTAAGAACAGATGAAATAGATAATCGAACTTATGAAAGTAAGAAGTGCAAAAACCTATACTTTGCAGGAGAGGTTTTAGATATTGTTGGAAATAGAGGTGGATTTAATCTACAGTTTGCGTGGGCTAGTGGGTATTTAGTTGGGAAGGCATTGGGTAAATAAAACATGGAATGTCTATGAAAATAAAGAATGAAACATTACTTTATAAATATAGAGACTTTGGAGAACATACTAATCAAATTATTAAACTTTCAGAGTTGTATTTTGCCTCCCCAAATTTCTTTAATGACCCTTTTGATTGTAATCTTCAATTTAGAAATATAAATTCATATAGTTCTTCTGAAATTAAAAAATTTAAAAAAAAAGTTTTACAGAATACAAAATCTATAAGACAAGATCTAAATAAAACAAAATCTAATAAAATTTTTATTTCTAATTTAGAAAAGGAAATAAAATCTTGGAAAGCTAATAGTGGTATTTTATCTTTGTCTCTTATTCCTAACAATATTTTAATGTGGTCTCATTATTCAAATAATCATAAAGGATTATGTTTTGGTTTTAAAGGATTAAAAAATCAAGAAAATAGTCTTCCTAGTGAAGGTATTAAAGTAGAATACTCAAAAAATGAGGATTATGAATTAATTTCCGTATTAGATGAAGATTATGAAAAAGAATTAACTCGGCTTTTTACTATAAAATCGAAAGACTGGAAATATGAAAAGGAATATAGGTTTACTAGGATATCTTTAAATGGAAGTAAAGAATATGGAAGTAAAAAATTTTATAAGAAATGTTTAAAAGAAATAATTTTTGGATATAAAGCAGAAAAAACTAAAATAAAAAATATCATCAATCTTTGTCAATCTAATGGTTTTGAACATGTAGAATTTAAAAAAGCTAAATTAGTTCCTGGAAAGTTTGCTTTAGATTTTGATAAAATAAATAAAGATGATTATTAAAATTCAGGGGACACCTTACTAATTTATCTAAAATAAAATTTCTTTAGAAGCCTTTTTATTAATATTTAAACTATACTGACTCTTTAGATAATTTTCTCATTTGGCTTAAACTTATAGATTCATTTTTTTCCATACTTCTTTTTTTTGCAATTTGTAAATCTAAATGATCAAAATAAAATTCTAGTGCTTGATTAACTAAGATACTTTTATTTTGATTTAAATCTTCTGCAAATTGTGTAATTTCATCTGCTAAGTTTTGTGGTACTGAAATTAACATTTTTTTATTTTTAGTTGTTAATATTTGATATCCTTTTATATACCTTGTCTTATAAATCCACAGCATAAGATTTCAATGTCTCTAAATCAATAAGTTCTAACATTCTTTCATGTGTAGAATGTATAAATATCTGAGGTGCTTTACCTTCTTGATGTGCTTTGACAAAACTATATCCTCCTAAACACCAACTCTCACCTGGTTTAACACCTGGGAAGTTATATTCAGGGATTGGAGTTGAAAGATCGTTACCTGCTTCTTTAGAATATGCTAAAAACTCTTCAGTTGCGTAAATGCAAACAGCGTGAACACCATCATTATCTTTTCCAGAGAAACAACAACCATCACGATAATATCCAGTAAGTGGATTTACACTACAAGGTTCTAATGGCTCACCTAGTACATTTAACTTTTTTTGCATATTTTTTCCTTGATTTGTGATAATAAAAATCTAAAATCATTGTATCAAAATTCTGTAATACTTTATTAACAACAACCCTTATCAGGTTTTGTAATAGAAAAAGCTGGTTTTTTACCATCATTAAATGTTGGAGTACAACATTCACTATGTTCATTTCCTCCATATAGTTCTACATCATTCATTGAGTGATAGTTTTCCCAAATTAGTCCACTTGGGTCATTTATCCAGTATTTATTTGATTCTTTATAACAGCATATTGCTCCAACTTCTTCTTTACCTTTGATTCCAGCATCTTCAAAACTTTTTTGAGCAGTAGCTAATGCTTCGTCACTTTCATATTGAATTCCTAAGTGATTAAGACCTTTTTCTTCACCTTTTGTTGATATTGCAAAGTTTACAGACATATCTTCTAGTAACCATTGTGCATAGTCTTCTTTTACTTTAGTAGGTTTTGCATCAAACTGTATATTATAAAAATGTATGCTTTCTTCTAAATTATCAACTGTAATATGCATATGTAGTCTTTTTTTAGTATTCATTTCTATCCTTTTAATTAATTATAATTATTCTACAATCCCACTCATACAAGTAACTTCAAATCCTTGTTCTCTCCAAGCTTTTACAATTTCAAGTAATCCAATACTATCGCTTGGCATATGAGGTGCAATGATTATATTTCCTATATTTTGTTCAGCAACTGCTCTTTTTACATCTTCAGGAACGTGCATAGCTATAATAGTTCCAACTCCTGCTTCGAAATATGATTTATAAACATCAACGCCACCGTTTGTTCCACCCGCCATTAAAACTTCTATTTTTCCTGCATAGTCGCTTGGTGATCCCACTCTTATAACTGGTTGTGCAACTTTTCCTATGTAGTATTCCCATGAGTTTAACTCTTCGATAATATCTTGAAGTTTTGTTTTTGGCTTAGTATTAAATACAATATCAAGTCTTGATTGAACTATTTCTTCTGTTATAAAATCAGCAGGAATATGGATATTTAAATAAGGCATTTTCATTAGTCTTGCTGCTGAACTTACTCTGTCATAGTTAGAGGCATGTCTTCCTAAGTCGATACTTGCTTGCATTTTTTTCAAGGCTTTTTGTGCTTTATTTATGGGTACTCCACTTTTTACCATTCGCTCAATTTGTACATCCATTACTTTTGCAAAATCAACTACGCAAGAGTCTGCTTTGGGATGATGTGAAACTACACAATCAAATCCGAGCTGTTTAGCCAGAAGTAATTCTGGAGTTTCCATATCAATACCAATTAGTACTTTTTTGATATTTTCACCTTCAACTATAATATTTGTATCATAGGGCATAGAGTCTAGATGTGCTAGTTTTAGTGCTGTGTTCATTAAATTTGTTGTATTCATATTTATAACCATTTTAGTTTTTTATAAATTATATCATTTACTTGTTGTAAAGAGAAAGTGAAAGAGAAAATCAAACCCATAAAGGGTTTGATATAAGAATTAGTTTCCTAATAATTTTGAAGCAGTACCCATTAAAGATGAAGATGAGTCAGAAGTAACAGCTTTTGCCGCTTCAGATGTAACTGCATCTTTAGCATCATTAACTTTACCTTCTAAACCTTCACTTGATTTTTCTGCACAAATATCAATAGCTTTAGCCATCATTCCATCATCTGCAATTCCTACAAATGATTTATAAGTTGATGCTTGAGTACAATAAGTTTTTGCTTGTGCAGCAGTAGTTGGTGCTTTTTCTTTAACAATATCTGTTAATTGTTTTCCAATGCTTTCAGCTGTAATTCCTAATGAACCACCAACTGCTGTTGCTGTACTTGCAAGATCAAATGCGAACATTGTTGATAATGTTAGTGCTGATATTAAAATTATTTTTTTCATTTTTATCCTTTTATTTTATATATAAGTATACTATTTATAGGATTAAAACTTTTCTTTTAGGATTTGAATCCTTGTTATTAATTCAAAATTAAAATCTTTTACCGAAGTTTTTAATACATATGTATTTTTTGTAATAAGTTTAAGGGGTCTTATTTTTATATATTTTTTATTTTTGTATGTAAAAGAAATATAATTCTTATCTTTTATTGCTTTTTGTAAAAATCTTAATTCTATATTCATTTATTATTTCTTAAATTTATAGATTTGTAAAGGTAAGAAGTACCTTTGCAATTAAATGGATTTCCTTTTCTTTATAAATTAGATGTGAAAAATTTGGATTAATTGAGAAAAATTCATTATTTCTTAGATTATATCTTTTAACCCACATTTTATTTTTATAATATACTAAATAAATACCATCATTCTCAAGACTTTTATTTGAAAGATCAGAGATAATAACTGCTTTATGATTTATAATAGGTTGCATAGATTTCCCATCAACTAGTGTTACAAATAGTGATTCTTCATTAAAGTTTTCATTAATTAAGTGCTTAGAAAAAGTTAAATTTTTTACTTTATTATCATCGAAAACATCAGTATATTCTAGGGTAATATTATTCATAGCTTACCTTTTGTGTGAAATTGGAGTATAAGTATATCTATATATTATTTAGATAGAATGCAATTTTAAAAATTATTAGGACAATATTTGAATTTCAAACAAATTAAAATGGCTATTTATTCAACTTATCTTACAAATAAGTTTGGTTTTCGTCTTAAAAAAACAAAAACAAGAGATGAAAAAATACTTCTTAGACAAGAATATACAAAAGCTTTATTTGCAAAATTAAAAATTGATGTAAATATTATTAATAAAGAAAGACTACCTCAAGATGGGAAATTTTTATTGATTTCAAATCATAGAAGTATTATCGATCCTTTAATAATTGAGCGTACTTTTATGAATATAAATATAAAAGGTTATTGGGTTGCAAAAAAAGAGTTATATAACTCTTTTTTCTTTGGTATGTTTACTAGAAATGCAGGTTCAATACTTTTAGATAGAGAAGCTAAAAATATGTCACCATTTTTTAAAAGATTAAAAGAAGTAGTATCAGAAGGAACATCTATTTTTATTTTTCCAGAAGGTACACGAAACAAAGAAAACACTCCACTATCTAGTTTTAAAGAGGGTGCAAGAATTATTGCTTTAAAAAATAGACTTCCAATTTTGCCTGTTTTCATAAGAACAAATGCAAATGAAATTTTAAAAGAAGCAATAAACAAAAGAGATAAAACTTTAATAATTGATATTGAAATTGGAACAATTATTGATTATAAAGATAAAACTTCATTAGAAGAAAATTATCGTAATATTTTTAATTTAGATAAATAAGAAAGGAAAAATATGAGTACAGAGCTGATAGAAAAACCACAAACAGAAGTAGAACAAAAACTAGTTCAAGATGAATATAATGTAAATGTTGCATTTTATATTCATTTGAAATCATTTAATAATAATGTTAGAAGTGAATTAAAACAGAGAATAAAAGAAGTATTTTTCTTTTCAAAAGGTGTTGACTGGAAATTCGATAGTTTTGGTATCGAAAAACCAGGTTCAAGAGGTTGTGAAATTTTAGGTTACTTTATTTTTAGAACTTCAAATGTAGAGAAGTTAAAAAAACTATTTTTAACTGAATTCAAAGATTATGAGAACTCTTCAAAGATTACTTGTTCAGTTGCAAAATATGAAAAAGTAGAAGAAATATTCTTTGAATTAGAAGTATAAACAAAACATTAAAATATTAAGAGATTAAAATATTGTAGAGTTCATTAGTATTTGATACTATGAAATCTGCACCATTTTCTCTTAGTTCTTTTTCATCTCTAAATCCCCAAAGTACTCCAATTGCAATCATTCCTGCGTTCTTAGCAGTTTGCATATCTATTTTTGTATCTCCTACAAAATATATATCTTTCACATCTTTTTTTAATTCATTTGCTATTAATAATGCTGCTTGTGCATCTGGTTTCTTCGCAATAGTATCTTTTTGTCCTGAAATATTCACAAATGAATAATCTTTAAAAAATTTATCCATACAATTAAGTGTGAAATTATGAGGTTTATTTGAAAGTATCGCTTTTTGATAATCTTGTTTTTCTAATTTATTAAAAAGTTCATAAATACCATCATATACTTTTGTTCTAGTATCAATCTCTTTTTTATAGATTACTTTAAATCTTTCATGAAGTTTTGCTATTGTTTGCTCATTTACAGTATCAGCTATAGCTCTTTTTAGTAAAATTTTTACTCCATCCCCTATAAAATATTTATATGCATTAATTTCATGCGTTTTAAACCCGAACTCCCTAAGTGTTTGATTTACGCTGTTTGCTAAATCTTCTAGTGAATCAATTAATGTTCCATCTAGATCAAATATTACTGCTTTTTGTGACATGAAAATCCTTTGTTATATTTTAATATATTCAAATAAACTTGTCAAATGAGTAATAATTAATATTATTTATTTTATAATAAGCTTCACAAAGGAATGAATATGAGAATTTTAGTTTGTATTTTTATTTTAACTACTCTTTTAAATGCAAATAATTTAGAAAAAGGCTTTTCTAAGTTAAATACAGAACAAATGGCAGAGGTATTAGCAAAAATGATTAATAAGCAATTACCAATAAGATTAGATGAAATTACAGTCGCAAAAGAAACATTTTTTGAAGGTAAAACATATGGATTAAGGAAATATTTTATACCTGAGAATGAAAAAGTAGCAAAAGATTTTAGACCTTATTTAACTTCTGAACTTTATGAAAAACAAAGTTTCTATAATTTAATGAAGAAAAGTGAAGTTACAAATATGTGTAAATCTAATTTAGTTAGAATATTTTTGAATAAAAGTGGAATTGTTAGAGTAGATTATTATAATGAAGATGAAGAAAATGTCTTATTTATTTTACTTAATAAAAATGATTGCAAGTAGGGCTACCAGCCCCCACTTGCACCACCGCCGCCAAATCCACCGCCACCACCAGAGAATCCACCACCTCCAGAGCTAAAACCGCCACCACTGGAAAATCCGCCAAATCCTGAGTGAGATTTATTTGAAGAATTTCTTTTAATACTTTTTAATTTATCAAAATCTACATTTCTAGTATTTATAAAGTTAAATACAAAAACTACAACAAATATAATTAATGCAAGGATAATACTATATGAAGTAAAAGCAGAACCCATTATATAAACAAAAAATCCAAAAAATGATGAAGGAATTGATGATTTAGTTGCTTTATATAATGCTTGTTTTCTTAATGTTCTAGCAACTCCATTTCCTAAAATAGATAGAAATATAAGAGCAAAGAATATCAAAGGAATAAACTCTTCACTATTGTTACTTTTTGTTACTTTCTTATCATTTTTATATTCACCATTTATAGCCTGTATTATTTTGTTAACTGCACTTTGTATTCCCTCATAATATTGACCACTTCTAAACTTTGGCTTTAGAGTGTATTCTATAATCTCAAAAGAAATTTTATCAGTTAATGCACCTTCTAAACCATAACCAACTTCAATACGAAGCTTTTTATCATTTAGGGCAATTACAAGTAATACACCATTATTTTTGTCTTTTTGACCAATTTGCCAGTATCTTCCTAATTGATATGAATAATCAGCAATTTCATAACCATCTAATGACTTAAGAGTAAGTACTACAATTTGGTTTGATGTTTTTTCTTCATGAGCTTTTAGAATCTGTGTTAAAGAATCTTTTTGACTTTGAGATAAAAGATTTGCATTATCTACAACTCTTCCCGTAAGTTGTGGAAATGAATCTGTAATATTGGCAAAAGATGAAAATACAAAACTTGAAAGTAAAAAAATTACTATTAATATTTTTTTCATTTTATATCAACTCAATTACTTCATTTGGAAGTTCATTTTCATCATCATCTTTTATTGGAAACTCTTTTATCAAATAAATACTGCAAGTGTTAATAGCTTTTAAGTAACCACCTGATAAATCGCCATTTTTAACATCTTTTATAAACTCATCTACTATTTCTTGCCAATAGTCATTAGATATATTTACTGATATATTTTCATCTGTAATTATTTCAACATATTTTTCATCAATACTTACAAAAAACATTAAAGCGTGTTTTGTTTTTGTTCTATTTAATTTTAGGTTTGCAAATTGTATATTTGCATATTTACTTGCTATACTCTTTTTATAAAAACTTGGAAGTAAAAATAAAACTAAACTTTCAAACTTATCAAAAATAAAATGTAAGACTAAAAATAAAAGTATTTGAATTTGCATTAAAAATAGAGTTGAAATATCAAAATATAAACAAATTAAAGAGATAAAACAAACCATAATTATACTTATTACAGATGATTCATATTTATATGTAGCACTTTTTTTAGTAACAACTGCAACTAATTCAGCAGAACTTTTAGACTCTAAAAGTTCAATTGACTTAGAAATAGCTTGTTTATCTGCTTCATTTATATACATAACTAAAACTGAACTTTTGGAGCTTCTTGTTCAGCTTGTGTAGCTGTAAATGTTTCTTTTACACTTGCACTTGGATGAACAATAGCAGCTACAAGTTTTCCAGGCATTGTACGAAGTTCAAGATTATATTTTTTAACAGCAGTAATAAAATCTTTTCTTGCAACTGTAATTCTATTTTCAGTACCTTCAAGTTGTGATTGTAAAGCCATAAAATTAGCATTTGCTTTTAATTCGGGATATTTTTCAACAACTACCATCAATTTTGATAAAGCACTTGAAAGTCCTGCTTGTGCTTGTGAAAATTGTTGCATTGCTGCTGGATTATTTAAAGTATCAGCGTTAATATTCATTTGTGAAACTTTACTTCTAGCTTCAGTAACTTGAATAAAAGTATCTTTTTCATGAGCTGCATAACCTTTTACAGTAGAAACAAGATTTGGAATTAAATCTGCTCTTCTTTTATATTGGTTTTGTACCTGAGACCATTTTTCTTTTACATTTTCATCTAATTCTGGAACATTATTATAGTTTGAAAATATTAAATACATAAGTGGTAATACAATTATAACCACAAGGGAAATAGCAATTTTTTTCATTTTTAACCTTTTGTTTAATTGAAGCAATGGTAGTTAAATTATGTTTAACATAATATAAATGCTTATTTAGTGAAATAAATGTATTACACTAATTTTATATTTGATTATTATTAAAGATGTGAAAATTCAGCTATGCTAATATTTAAATTAAATAAATCAAATAGTATAATATATATCAGGGAAAAGAGTATAATCTAAACTACTTTTTAATAGATATTGAGTATGATTATCAACAAATCAATAAATTAACAAAATCGGAGTATTATATGAATGCATCAGAACTATTTATAAAAGCATTAGAAAATGAAAATGTTGAGTATATTTTTGGAATTCCAGGTGAAGAAAACCTTGATTTCTTAGAAGCACTTAGAAAATCAGATATTAAACTTATTTTAACAAGGCATGAGCAAGCAGCAGGTTTTATGGCAGCTACTTATGGACGATTAACAGGTAAAGTAGGAGTTTGTCTTTCAACTTTAGGCCCAGGAGCTACAAACTTCGCAACAAGTGCAGCTTATGCACAATTGGGTGGAATGCCGATGATGATGATTACAGGTCAAAAACCAATCAAAAAATCAAAACAAGGTAGATTCCAAATTATAGATGTTGTTGGTATGATGAAGCCAATGACGAAATATGCAAAACAAGTTGTAAATGGGAACAATATTCCATCTATGGTTAGAGAAGCATTTAAAATAGCAACAACTGAGAGACCAGGAGCAGTTCATATTGAATTACCTGAAGATATTGCAGCTGAAGAAGTTGAATTAAATATTTATCCAGTTCGAACATTTAGATATCCAAAAGCGGAAAAAACTGCTATTGCTGATGCTGTAAAAATGATTGAAAAAGCAAAAATGCCACTTTTATTAATAGGAGCTGGTGCAAATAGAACAAGAATTGGAAGTGCACTTACAGATTTTGTAAATGATACTGGAATTCCTTTCTTCTCAACTCAAATGGGAAAAGGTGTAATTGATGAAAATCATAAACTTTGTTTAAGTACAGCGGCACTTTCACAAGATGATTTTATTCATTGTGCAATTGAACGAGCTGATTTGATTATCAATGTTGGACATGATGTAATTGAAAAACCACCATTCTTTATGGATAATCATGAAGGTGCAACGAAAGTTATTCATATTAATTTCTTACCTTCAGAAGTTGATGATACATATTTCCCTCAACTAGATGTTTTAGGAGATATTGCAACAAATATTAATAGTTTAAATACAGCACTTTCACCTCAAGATCATTGGGAATTTGATTATTACAAAAAAATGATTATTGAAGTTAAAACACATTTAAATAAATACTTTGCAGATACAAGGTTCCCTATTCTTCCTCAAAGAGCAGTAAGAACTATCAGAACTATCTTAGATGATGAAGATATTGTAACTTTAGATAATGGTGTTTATAAAATTTGGTTTGCAAGAAATTATAGATGTGCGCAACCTAATACTTTATTATTAGATAATGCCTTAGCAACTATGGGTGCAGGACTTCCTTCAGGAATGGCTGCTAAAATGGTAAATCCAGATAAAAAAGTTGTTGCAGTTTGTGGTGATGGTGGTTTTATGATGAATTCACAAGAAATTGAAACAGCAGTAAGATTAGGAATAGATTTAACAGTAATCATTTTAAACGATAACGCTTATGGAATGATAAAATGGAAACAAACAGGAATGGGATTTGAAACATATGGTCTTGACTTAAACAACCCAGATTTTGTAAAATATGCCCAAGCTTATGGAGCAAATGGATATAGACCTGAATCTTGCGAAGAGTTTGAGCAAACATTAGAAAAATGTGTAAATAGCAAAGGTGTTCATATAATAGATTTAGCAGTTGATTATTCATTAAATCATGCAATTCTAAATGACCTTTTAGCAAAAAAACAATGTTTAGTATAAATAGAAAATATAGAAAATAAGGAATAAATATAATGAATACAATTGATGTAACATCACCATTTGATGATAGAGTAGTTGGTACTGTACCTTTTAGTACACAAGAAGAAGTAGAAGCAGCTTTAGATTTAGCTCATGCAACTTTTTTAGATAGAAAAAACTGGATTCCAAGACACGAAAGAGTAGAAATTTTAGACAAACTTGTTACGATTATGTCTTCACAAGTTGAAGAGCTTACTATTCTTTGTGCAAGTGAAGGTGGTAAACCTTATGTTGATTCTAAAGTTGAAGTTTTAAGAGCTATTAATAGTGTTAAACTTGCAATTGAACACTTAGGTGCTTATGAAGGTAAAGAAATCCCAATGGGACAAACTCCAACTTCAGCACATAGAATTGCTTATACTTTTAAAGAACCTATTGGTGTTGCAATTGCTATTTCAGCATTTAATCACCCAATGAATCTTGCAATTGGACAAGTTATTCCTGCAATTGCTGTTGGTTGTCCTGTTATTATCAGACCTGCTACTCAAACTCCAATGTCAGCACTTAAAGTTGTTGAGATGTTAAAAGAAGCTGGACTTCCTGATGGTTGGGCTCAAGGTATTGTTTGTGATAGACATGGAAGTGAATATTTAGCAACTTCTCCTAAAACTTCATTCTTGACATTCATTGGTTCAGCTAATGTTGGTTGGTACTTAAATTCAAAAGTTGCTCCAGGAACTAGAGTAGCATTAGAACATGGTGGAGTAGCACCTGTTATTGTAGCAGCTGATGCTGATATTGATGCAATGATTCCTGATTTAGCAAAAGGTGGTTTTTACCATGCTGGTCAAGTTTGTATTTCTGTTCAAAGAGTATTTGTTCATGAATCAATTTGTGATGAAGTAGCTAGTAAATTAGCTGATGCTGCATCTAAATTAGTTGTTGGTGATCAATTAGATCCTAAAACTGAAGTTGGACCATTAGTTAATAATGATGAAGTAAATAGAGTTGAAGAATGGGTTAATGAAGCAGTAGAAAAAGGTGCTAAAGTTTTAACAGGTGGAAAAAGAATTTCAAAATCTTGTTATGAACCAACTGTACTATTAAATCCATCTGATGATGCTATTGTATCAAATAAAGAAATATTTGGACCTGTTGTTTGTATCTATACTTACAATGATATTGACGAAGCTATTGCAAAAGCAAATTCTCTAAATGTATCTTTCCAAGCAGCAGTATTTAGTAAAAATATTGATACTTGTTTAAAAGCAGTAAGAGAATTAAACGGTACAGCAGTTGTAGTAAATGACCATACAGCATTTAGAGTTGACTGGATGCCATTTGGTGGAGCAAAAGAGAGTGGTGTAGGTGTTGGTGGAGTTCCTCACGTAATGGAAGAAATGTCAAATGAAAAAATGATGATTATAAAATCTCCTGTTTTATAATAAAAAATTAAAACTATTTTAAATTAAAAGCTAAGGTTTAAAAGCCTTAGCTTTTTTTATTTACAAAAAAGGACAGAAATGACATGGCAAGATTTCTTTAAAGAAGAAGAACAAAAAGATTATTATAAAAATTTAATGGCACTAATTGATGAAGCTTATTTAAAAACTACAGTTTTCCCCGCAAAAGATAGAATTTTTAATGCTTTTAATCTAACACCTTTTGAAAACTTAAAAATAGTAATTTTAGGACAAGATCCATATCATGGAATAGGTCAAGCCCAAGGTTTAGCTTTTTCAACTCCTAAAAATATTAAAAATCCACCTTCTATGAGAAATATATTAAAAGAAATAGAAGAAGATTTAGGTCAAAAATCTCTATGTGAAGATGGAGATTTAAATCCATGGGCAAAAGATGGTGTATTGCTTATAAATGCAATTTTGACAGTTGAAGAAGGGAAACCTAAATCTCATCATAAATTAGGTTGGGAAATATTCACAGATAATCTAATAAAGTTCATATCTGCTAATGCTAAAGATATAATTTTTATATTATGGGGTTCTAGTGCTATAAAAAAAGAAAAGATTATTGATACTTCAAAACATTATATTTTAAAAGGTGTACATCCAAGTCCTTTGTCTGCTTATAGAGGTTTTTTTGGCTGTAAACATTTTTCAAAAGCAAATAAAATTTTAAAAGAAGTAGGTAAAAATGAAGTTAAATGGTAAACTTTATTTTGCTTAAGAAAATATACTTTTAATTCTTTTCTTGACTTTAGATAGACTTAATTTTATTGCTGAATATTTCATAACTTTCGCAGCATTTTTCCATCTTATTTTTTCATAACAAGGTGTTGGACAAGTTCTACATCTTGGTTTTATTTCGTGTTGACACTGTTTTAATCGCTCAAAAGAGTAATTGATTGAGTCATAACAAGTAGGGCAAAGAGAAAGGTTTAGCATAAATTCTTTATCTTTATATTTTAAAATGATTTCTTTTTCTATTTGATCATCATGTTTATCTTTACAATAAAGCTCAAAGAACTTTTTTAAAGTATTTATTTCTATTTCAAATTTTTCTGTAGTCATGGTTTAAGAATATCCTTACATAATTATTAAATATATAATAGATGAATAAGGAAAGGTTTTATATACCTTTCTTTAATTCAAATAATTGATTGTATAAATTTGTTTTATGAATTTTATCTACTTGCATAAAAATAAAGGCTACAACAATTACATTTAGATGGATTAGGGCATCTTGTAATGGAAAAAAGATGAAAATTAAACCAATAATAAAAATAAAGAATGGTTTTGCAAATTTAATAAGTCCCTGAGTTTTAATAAGTTGTAATCTATACTCATTTTCATTATTTAAAATAAATTCTTTATCTTCTTGGCTTAGTTGATTGGTTTCTTCTAAATTTTTAAGTCCTTTTATTACATCAATATTTTTTTTGTATTGTAAATATCTATAAAATAATATTCCAATTAAAATTATAGATATAAAATTTGAAATTAGTTGTAAAGGTATTTGATTTAACATTAACTTCCTTTATTTGTGAATTTTTGTATTCTTTTTTTTAAAAGATATTCTAATTATACAAAAGATAGCTTATTAAATACTCACAATATATATATTGTAAATTAAAAATAAAGAAAAAAGTCAATAAATAATTTAATTTATGATTTATATATAATATGATATAACTAATTATATTATTTCTAAGGAGTAGAAGATGAAAAAAATTGTTGTAATGTTATTATTAGGTGTTTCTTTTATGTTAGCTGCTATAAATCTACAAACAGCATCAAAAACTGAACTTATGAGTATTAAGGGTATTGGTCCTGTAAAAGCTGAGCAAATTATTAAGTATAGAAAAACTAATAAGATTAATAAAGCTTCAGATTTACAAAATATAAAAGGTTTTGGTCCTGCTATTATTTCAAACATTACAGGAAATAAAACAGTTGCAAAATCTAAGAAAACAGTTAGTAAAAGTGAAAAAACTGTTAAAAAAGCAAAAAAAATGGAAAATAAAACAAGTTTAAAACTTGAAGAAAAAAGAAGTACAAAAATCCCTAAAGCAAAAGAATCTAAATAATAAATCTAGGTAGACGTAAGTCTACTTAGTTTTTTTACGCAAATTATGTTAATATCTCTTAAATATTTAAGAGGTCAATATTGAAAATATCTTCAAATTCACAATGTCCTTGTGGAACATTAATAAAGTATAAAAAATGTTGTAAACCATTTCATGATGGTTCAAATCCAAAAACTGCTGAACAACTGATGCGTTCAAGATTTAGTGCATTTAGTTTAAATAAATCAGATTATATTATAGAAACTACGCATCCCGATAATCAAGACTATACTTTGAATCTTCAAAGTTGGGAAAAAGATATTAGGAACTTTAGCGATTATACAGATTTTATAAAATTAGAAATTTATGAAACTATTGAAGGTAAAGAAGAGAGTTTTGTGAACTTTAGAGCAACACTTAAACAAGGTAAACTAGATGCATCTTTTAATGAAAATAGTAGATTCTTAAAAGTAAAAGGCAAATGGCTATATGTTGATGGAATATTTACGGATTAAGGAATAAAATGAAAATATTATTTTCACCAAGTGAAGCAAAATATAAAGATGGCAATGATATAAAATTTGATGAGAAAAGTTTTATTTTTCCATCTTTATATAAATACAGATTAGAAATTATTGAGAAATATCAATCTTTTATAAATAATGCTACAAATGAACAAAAAGCAAAATTAATCGGTACAAAAAAACAAGATGTTATTGATTATTATTCAAGTGATATTTTTGCAAGAAATACAAAAAAAGTTATACAAAGATATGATGGAGTTGCTTATGATTATTTGAAATATGAAGAATTATCATCAAGTGAGCAATTATATATTGATAAAAATGTAGTGATTTTCTCTAACCTTTTTGGTCCTATACTTGCAGGAGATACAGGTCTTCCTGATTATAAATTAAAGCAGGGTGAAAAGTTAGATGGCTTAGCAGTTGAACTTTTTTATAAAGAACATTTTACAGAAGCTTTAGATGAATATCTACAAGATGAAGATATTTTAGATTTAAGAGCAGGTTTTTATGAAAAGTTTTATAAGTTAAATAAACCATATACAACAATGAAATTTATAAAAAATGGTAAAGTTGTTAGTCATTGGGCAAAAGCCTATCGGGGTATTATTTTAAATACAATTTCTAGAAACAATATAAATTCAATTGAAGAATTAATGAATCTAGAAATAGATAATTTAAGTGTAAGTGAAATAAAAGTACAGAAATTAAAAACTGAAATTATTTATAATATTACTGACTAATTAAATTCAACCACTTGGTCAAAAAATGCAATTTCTAATTTTATAGCTTGAGAAAATATATCATTTAATTTCTCAAAGTTATAATCTTTAATTTCATTTACTAATTCAATACAAGCATCACTAGACTTTTTATAGTCATCATCTTGATATAATTTAATCCAATCTTCATAACGATTATTTTCACAAACTTCTAAACTACTTATATAAACACCCAGTTCATAATAACCAACAAGACATGGAGCAATTGCTATTAGTAAGTCTTCATATGTTCCATTGTTTATAAGATTTTCTAGATAATTAGTATAGTTCTTTGTTGCAAGACTTGGGTTTACATCTGTATTATCAGATTTTGTATGATGTTCTAATTCTAATTGTACCCCTTGAACAATAGGAGCAAAACATTGTGAAGCATTGGGAAATTGTGATAGTTTCTCAATTGCTGCTAGATATATAAGTAAATAATAGTAATCTTGAGCAATATAATAATCAAAACTCTTTTGACTTAATGTTTGACTTACAAGTTTATTGGCAAATATATGTTTTGTATAGCCGTTCCAAATATTTAAATTTTTTGTTTTTAATTCATTAAATAACACAGGTACTCCAAATAATTTTTGTTATTGTATCAAAAAACAGTATGTAAAGAAATACAAAGTTAAACTAAAAATAATGAGATAAGAGAGATAAGGGCAAAAATTGCACTATAAACAAATATATATTCACCATAAGTCCAACCAGCAACTAAAGCACCAATAAAACCACCTAAACCATAAGCAACTCCATACATAAACTGCTGTGCTAGTTTTTTATTATCATAAAGAGTGTATAAGAATATAATAACAGTGCTATGATATAAAGCAAAAGAAAAAGCATGTAATCCTTGTGCAATAAATGTCATAGTTAAAGAATCAGGAAATATGTATAATATCAACCATCTAAATATTGTAATTCCTACACAAACTTTGATGATGTTTAGTAAGTTTCTTTTTAATAATGGACCTTGAAAATACAACATTATTATTTCACATATAACTCCAAAAGTCCAAAGATATGAAACCATTTCTAAACTTATTCCATGTTCTGTTTCATAAATAGTG
This sequence comes from Poseidonibacter antarcticus, assembly GCF_003667345.1. Taxonomy (NCBI): domain Bacteria; kingdom Pseudomonadati; phylum Campylobacterota; class Epsilonproteobacteria; order Campylobacterales; family Arcobacteraceae; genus Poseidonibacter; species Poseidonibacter antarcticus. The sequence goes on along the minus strand of NZ_RCWF01000011.1, from coordinate 5,007 downwards.
AAAAAGTTGTAAAAACCTCCAAAACTCATTTGCATAAAAAATAAACTAAGCCAAAATGGCCAATATTTAAAAAAAGAAAAACTTTCATCTTCTATACTTTTTACATGAGCTACATCATTTTTTACTAATAATAATGCAAATACTACAGTTAAAATATTCGCACATAAATAATAGTTTAACGCAATCTTAGGTTCACTTAAAAACTTTGCAAGAACTAATGAAACAACCATAAAGCCAATAGAACCAAATAATCTTGATTTACCATATTTGTTACTACCTAGATTTTTTATTGCTGTTACATCTAAATATGGAAGGATAAGAGATAAACAAACACCTAAAATTGCATTGTTTATTGTAAAAGCATAAAAGTTATCAATAGTAAAATAAAATAATGATGATGTAAGAATAGATAAAAAAAGAGCAGTTTTAAAAACTGTTAGATTTAATTCAATATGTTTTAAAAATAAAAATGGAGTAGCAAACCTCATTAAGGGAGCTAGTGCAAAAACTACACCAATTTGAAATGTATCATATCCAATATCATGTAAGACTTTTGGCATAAAAATTACATATACACCAACAGCAGCAAAATAGAAAAAGTAAAAGGCTGATAGATTAAAAAATAACATTATTCGTGAACAATAATAGTATTAGAGAGTAAATCCTGGAATGTTTTTTTATCTTTTCTTATAAATGGTAGAAATATTAAGAAAAATGAAACAACTGCAAATAGTGTAGCAGCGTATCTTATAAGTGATTGAACTAAAGATATTCTTTTTTTACTTACAGCATCTACAATCTTAAGTCTATAAGCTTTAAGTCCTGGAGTTTGATTTTTAACAAACCAAAAGAATATGATTAGTAAAAGATGAACAAAAAGAATTATTAACCATCCTTTTGTTCTATTTTGTGAAAATGCTTCACCACTACCCATAATAAGATATATTACAATATAAAGTATAGGAGTAGTAATCAGAAAAGTATCTGTTAAAAAAGCTCTAAGGCGTGAAGAGATAGAAGAAGATTCCACTTGAATAGTTTCTTCTTTAGAAATAGGTGACTTTTCCTTATTCTTATTATGTTTAGTATCTCTCCATCTTGCCATAAATTAGTTTCCTCTTGATCCTGGTTTATATGCAATATCTTTGAAATCACATTCATCAGGAGTATACATTTGGAAAGTAAAGTCTTCTAATGCAAAAAGTGGTTTATCCAAAGGAAGTTTACAATTTTCTTTTGCTTGTAAATCACTTCCAACTCTAGAACAAAAACCTCTGTTTGCAAGTGCTGCATAAGCAGTAATATTTCCACCTGCATTTTCTACTTGTTTTGCTGCTTCAAGTGCTGAACCACCAGTTGTGATAATATCTTCACAAATAATATAATTTTCACCTTCTTGTACTTCAAAACCTCTTCTAATTGTCATTTGTCCATCTACTCTTTCTGCAAAAATAAATCTTACATCAAGAGCAGTTGCTAGTGCAAAACCAGCTATTAATCCACCAAGTGCAGGTGAACAAACAGCATCAACTTTTATACCAGATTCTTTAATTTGAACAGCTAGAGCTTCAGCTAAAAGTTTAGCTGTTTTAGGATCTTCTAAAACTTTTGCAGATTGTAAATAAAATTTAGAAAAATTCCCAGAACTAAGTTTAAAATGACCTTCTAATAATGCATTTGCATCTTTATATATTTGAGCTATATTCATCATTAAACCGTTAAAATTTCTTGTTCTTTTGCTTTAAAAGTACTATCTGCTTTTGCTACATAAGAATCTGTAATTTTTTGAATTTCATCTTGAGCTTTTTTGCTCTCATCGTCACTTATTTCTTTATCTTTATGTAAAACTTTGATCTTATCATTCGCAGCTTTTCTGATATTTCTAATAGCAACTTTTGCATTATCAGTCATAACTTTAGCACCTTTAGCACTAATTTTTCTTTGATCAACAGTCATTGGTGGAAAGAATAATTTAATTAAATCTCCATCATTATTTGGATTAACACCAATGTTAGCATTTTGAATTGCTTTTTCTATAGTACCTAAAAGATTTTTTTCCCATGGATTTATTACAATAGTTGTAGCATCTGCTGCTAAAACAGAACCAACTTGATTTAAATCAGTAGGAGTTCCATAATAATCAATTTTTATACCATCTAAAACTGAAGTAGTAACCTTCCCCGTTCTTAGTGTTTTATAATCTCTTTTTAAAGCCTCTATAGATTTCTCCATATGATCTTTAGTTTCAGCGTTTAGCTCTTCTAACATTAATTCTCCTTTGTTTTATTAATAATTAACTTAATTTTATAGTAGTCTGACTTTTTACTTAATTTGGCGGTATTATACCATTTTAAACTTTGAAATCTTTTGTTTATTACGTATTAAATTAGAGAATATTTAAAAATGAGTTTTGAAAATGAAGTAAGAAATATTAAATATTTCTTACTAAAAAATTATTTAGCTGCTGGTACCGTTGGTACTGGTGCAGAAGTAGGTGCGGCAGGGGCTGTTGGAGCCGCTGGTGCTGATTGTTCAGTTGCAGCAACTGGAGTAGATGGAATTAATGTTTCTGTTTTAACATTATCAATTGCACTTGCATTTCTTTTTTCATTATACATGTAACCTAAGACTACTGTGTTAATGATAAAAATTAAACCTAATGCCATTGTAGCTTTAGTCAAGAAATTACCTGGTCCTTTAGCACCAAATAATGATTCATTACTTCCACTGTAAGCTCCAAGACCAATGCTTGAACTTTTTTGAAGTAAGATTACTATTGTTAATATTATTGCTAAAACAAATTGAACTACCAAAAGTGTAGATGTCATAATCTATTTCCTTTTTGAAAAATGGGGTATATTTTATCTAAAACTTATTAAGAAAAAGTTAAAATAAAATACATTAAAAAATAAAGACTATTATAAAGAGTAAAATTGTCAATAAAAAATGAATTTTCTAAGCATGCGAATGAATATAATAACAATAATATAATTCAACAAATCATTGCAAAATCACTTGTAAGAGATGTTAAAACAAATCCAAAAAAGATATTAGAATTAGGTTGTGGCTCAGGTCAAGTTTTTAATCACATAACATGGGAAATTGATTTTTATAAAGCAATAGATTTTTCTCCCAAAATGTGTGAATTACATCCTAAGAATGGGAATATAGTAGTTAAATGCTATGATTTTGATTCTGAAGATTTTTTAAATGAAATTAAAAATGATTCATATGATTTAATACTCTCTTCCTCAGCTTTACAATGGTCAAAAGATTTAGATAAAATTATAAAAAATCTTTCATTTATTAGTAATGAAATTAACGCAGTTTTATTTACCTCAAATACTTTTAAAACAATACAAAATATAACAAATACAAAATCTCCAATTTTAAGCCAAAAAGAGATAAAAGAAGCATTCTCACATTATTTTAATTGTGAATTTGAAACAATTATGTATAAATTAGAGTTTGATAATAAAAAAGATTTGTTTGATTATATTAAAAATTCAGGAGTAAGTGGAGAAGGTAGAAGTTTAGATTTTAAAAATGCTAAAAAATTATATAAAGAATATAATTTAAACTATTTAGAATTTGAAGTGATTTTTGTTAAAACTGTTTCTAAAGTATAAAGTTCATATCTAATATATTTAAAAGTCTCACTATCTTTAATAGATATTAGTTTACAAAATTCTTCAAGTACACGAGAACTTTCTTGTGCTCTTTTAAAGTTAGCAATCAATATTGAATATAAATCATTTCTATTTTGTTCACTTTTAATAGATTCTCTTAATACATCATTTGCAACATCTCTAGTTTCTAGCATTTCATTGTAAATATCTAGTCTAGCTAGGTGTCGTAAGTTTTTCAATTTGAGTGAAGTTTCTTTATCATTATATACATATCTAAATATATCTTCTACTACTCGAATACCTTCTCGTAGTCTATTTAAATTTGCATCTATAAGTCGTAGTTTATTTGATTCCATAATAATATGAAACTAACTCCAAGAGGAGTTAGTTTTAGTCGTCGTTACTATTCATGATTCCTAAAATTTGTAATAATGAAACAAACAAATTAAGGAAATCTAAATATAAAGATAATGCAGCATCAATTGGTGAATCATATCCACCTTTGATTATTTGTTGCGTATCATATAAAATAAATGCAGAAAATAATAAAGCTCCAACACTAGCAATACCTAATTGCATTAATGAAGATTGAATAAAGATATTTGAAATACCTGCAACAATCATTATTATTAAAGCAATGAATAGCATTTTTCCCATTGAAGAAAAATCTCTTTTAGTAGTCATAGCAAACATTGAAATACCACCAAAAGCAACTGAAGTCATTAAAAAAGCTTGACCAACTATTGATGCACCAGAAGCCATCGCAAAAATCGAAGCTAATAAAGGAGCTATAGTTAATCCTGTGATAAACGTAAATCCAAATAATACAGCTAAGTTAACACCTGGAATATGTTTTGTTCTTGGGATTACAAAGAAAATTAATGCTAATTCAACAGCAAATAAAATCCATTTAACAGGTCCCATTAACATTTGAACTATTTCTAGTCCAATATATGCCCCTGCAGTTGCAGCTAATAAAGAACCTGCAAACAATTGATAAGTTGCTCTTAAAAAACTCATCATTTGTGCTTGAGAAGACTCTTGAGTATGTTGATTAGAATTATTTGATAAATAATCTCTATTATACATATTTATATCCTTTTTAATTTTATTATATTAATTTTGTAATTTTATTATGTTAGTCTTAATAACATCTTTATTTAGACTAATAAATAATAGTATAAAAAAGTAAATGAAAGATTAATATAAAGAATAAAATAAACAAATTATACAAAACCCAATAAAAAATAAGTAAAATTAAAAAGTTCACCTAAATTAACAAATTTAAGCGAATCTAAAGTAAACTCCCTTGACAAAGCAAATAAAACCCCCTATAATTCCCGTCCAATTTAAGTGACACCAAGTGTTACGAGAAATG